>NZ_JBJPHU010000021.1:0-83452 GCF_052939515.1 Phormidesmis sp. 146-33 | reverse complement strand
CAGGAAACAGCGCTTTCGAGTTGACCAAATCCCGCTTCTGCGAATAGAAATCAGGATCGTCTCTCAACTCTGGGATATGGCAAATCAACGGGCAAGCGTTGATGTCGCAGCGATTTTGCTCATACCAAGAAAACCGCTCACCTAAGCGATAGTACTGACGACGCAACAAATCTAGCCACTCGCTCATGGTGGCGGCTTGGCTAGAGGTTGGACGTAATCGGTACTGGTATGCGATTCTCATGCGATAATTATAGCACACGTTCATTTATTGAAAAGCAGTGAAGCGCGAGTACAAGACACGTTCTAGAGGTGTTAGCAATCTACACGCTCATCTAGTATTGACAACCAAATATCGATACAGCGTGATCACAGAACCGATGCTGGAAAGACTGAAAGAGATTATTAAAGATCTCTGCACCAAGTGGCAGTGTGAATACGTTGAAGGCAACGCAGAGCCAAATTACTTTCACTTGGTTTTCAGGTTCTTCCCCCAAACTGATCTTGATAAATTTATTGGCAACATCAAAAGTGTTTCAAGTCGCAAAATGAACCAGGAGTTTGCAGAACATCTAGAAAAAATCTACTCCCCAAAAATCAGTCGTAGAACTGGCGAGAAGACCGCTAGAGTATTTTGGAATGAGTCTTACTCGATTGATTCGGTGGGTGTCACAAAGCTAGACATTCTGATTCGATATGTGCAGACACAACCAAAAGAACTCCTAGACAAAGTAACTCGTGGTGAGTTGTAAGAGTGTGGCGTTTCCTCATCGATGTCAATCTCTCACTCAACGACGTTTCGTCTTGTTCAAGACATCAATTCGTCAGCGCCTTGGCTTTCATCCCGACGCTTGTGAGTACAGGTAGAGCGCGGGGCTTCCCGCCGAATTTGCTAAATGAAGAACTGCTATCCCTGAGTTTTAGAAAATGGCGCTTGTCTCTTCTGATTTAATCCCATGTTGTGGATCAAGGTTCAGAGTTTCTTGGCATGAGTTAATCGTGGAATGTTCGCAATCATTGACCGATTCCCAGGATGTCGTCATTAGCTGCACGATCGCTGAAGACTTTCCTCTCCAGAACATTCCACACCCAACTAGCAATCTGCATATGATGGTGAAACTCGGTTCACTCGACTTCAGCATTGCTCAACAAATTCACCCTATCTCTCTACCGCTCAATTACAACTGCACTGTCACTGATCCCGCTCTATTGCATCTTGTCCAACTGTTGCAAACTGAGATACAAGCCCCCCAAGTTATGAGTGAGATCGTGGTCTCGTCGATCGCAACGGTTCTCACCACACACTTATTACATGCCTGGCAAACCGAAGCGTGCAACCATTAAACACACTCACGAAATTGTTTTGGAGTTAGCCCGATCGCTTTGCGAAACTGCATTGTGAAATGGCTCTGATTAGAAAACCCAACTTGATAAGCGACTTCTGCGGCCGAAAGCCGTGTGGTTGAAAGTAAAACCTTGGCTCGTTCGATCCGACGTTGGGTAATGTAGCGATGGGGCGGTTCTCCGGTAGCCGTTTTGAAGGCGCGAGCAAAGTGAAACTGACTCATAGGGATCAGAGCGGCTAGAGTAGCGATCGCTAACGCTTCGGTCAAATTTTCTTCAATATAGTCCTTAAGTTGCTTTAGCTTTAGACCATTGAGATGATTGTCTTCAAGGGTCGATTTGATTGAGGTTTTGGTGTGGTTTCTGAGTAAATGAACGGCTAATAGATTTCGCAACGACTCTACATATAAATTGCCAGCCATTCCTGCGGTCAACACCTCTGTTTTTAATAGCTGTGAGATATGTAAGATCGTGGGATCTTGAAAGATAACTCGGTGTTTAACGTCTAGTGAAGACAGTCCATTCTCAACTGCAATCTGATTTAACAAAGCGTGGTCGAGGGTTAAATTGACATACTCACTCGGCTTAACTCGGCGGTGCCAAACAAACTCTCGTCCTCCATACAGAAAGACGCTGCCAGCAGGTAAGCTCGTCTTCTGAGACTGACCATCCACTGACCAAATCACTTCCTCGTGCGGCGCAAAGGCAATACTCAAACTGTGCTTAGGCATTGCAAAATCAAACTCGCCCACCGCATCCAGCCGACCATACTCAACCGTCAAACCCTCCCACTCGCTTTTCACGATCGCTAGAGATTGATCAGGTGTGGACAACAGCATAGGAATCTGGGGTAAAAAAATTCACGCTGAATGCCTTTTCATCCTACTCAATCGTCAGGATTTGCTGGAGAATTTTGTGCTTTAAGAGCATCAAGGATTTCTATGATCAAGATTGAGAGAAGAGATCAAGATTGAGAGAAGCCCGATCGCTCATCCATTTTTGCCAACCAGCACATCGACGATCGGCTTGGTCACCCAATTTAACCCAACTCGAAGCTGATGTTTGAGAGTCGGCATCCGATTGAGGTAAGCCAGACGACGAGCGACATATGCGAGAGACCCTTCTAGCTGAACTCCTAATCCTGTCAGCGTAGCGTTGTCGATGCCCAAAGTCATCATTTCACCCAAATACTGATAGCGGAAAGGCAGCAGGGGGCGGTCGCTCAAAGAGGCCCAGATATTCCAGCCAGCATAGTCGGACTGTTGAAACGCTGCTTGAGCCGTCGGTGGCACCTGTTGCCCATCTGCATCTTTACAGTCAGCCAGATCGCCCAGCGCAAAAATTTCGGGACGATCGACGACCTGTAGCGTAGGCGTGATCACCAATTGTCCGCGTTGATTTTGTTTGAGCGGCAAACTTTGCACCACTTCATTGACGCGAGTGCCCACCGTCCACAGCACCAACTCAACCGGAATCGTATCCACTGACCCCTTGTAAAGCATCGACATCGAATCGGCTGTAATTGACTCAACCGTCGTTTCTAAATCGACCCATATGCCGCGTTCTTCTAGCGCCCTGGTTGCTGCGTCTCGGTTGTGAGTGGGAGATGACCGTAAAATCTGATCGCCCTGCTCGACCAATCGCACTCTGGCTCGATCGCCCAACACATCCGCCAATTTGCAAGCTAACTCTACGCCGCTGTAGCCCGCTCCGACAATGGCAATTCGGATTTTGTCAGCGTCCGATTCTTTGAGTTCGCGCAGTCGTTCTTGGAGACGGTAGGCATCGGCGATCGTCCGAAAGGGAATGGCAAATTCAGCGGCTCCAGGCACTTTATCTAACGGAGTTTCGCCGCCCATTGCTAACACTAAGCGATCGTAGGTCACCGTTTCTCCATCTTGCAGTTGCACCCGTTTTTGGTCGAGGTCAATCTGCTCAACCGCCGTCTGACAAAACCGAATGCCTGTCCCTTCGAGCAACTCTTGATACGGAGGGGCGACTTCCCAGGATTGCAGTTCCCCCGTCACCAACTCATAAAGAAGCGGCGAAAATAGGAAGCGATCGCGCTGATCGACCAGGACGATTTCAGGTTTAGTGGCTTTTGTCCAGGGCAGTTGGCTCAAGCGCAGTGCGGTGTACAGACCACCAAAGCCACCACCAAGAATGCAAATCCGAGCAGGTTGTTGCGACATACAGAGAAGGGATCAGGGGACTTTTCCTCATTGTAAGGAAGACTGGGGGAGTTGACACTCCCCGGTCTGAAGACGCGGGGATTCTTAAGAGAGGTTAACCCTTAACGGCTGTGCCAAGCAGCCCCTAAACTGTCCGAGAAACTCATCCAGCTTACTTGTATGCTTCCTCAAGATATTCAGTGCCCCATTCGCATCTGCGTTGACGACCCACCCTTGAGCGGTGCTGTACAGTCCGCGCTTAATGCGCTTGCCGCTGAATTCATAAGTTCTTGGATTATCCGCATTCCAAACCGGAACCGGGTCGCCATCAAGCGAACTTGCTTTGCTGGTGTACGACTCTTCTTGCTCAATCACGGCAATTCCGTACCGTTCGCAGAGGCTTTCCAGCTTGCGCTTAAAGGTAAAAACGGGAATCTGTGTGAAGTTCTGATTGTTGCGGTTGCCCAGATTGATCCCTTGTTTCAGGTCAGGGTTGTATCCCACAACAATCGTGCTGATGTTTCGTTCGATGCACCAGTTGATCACGTAACGAGCGGATTTATTCAGGAAATCTTGAACTTGATGATTCCGCTTGTTCAGCAATGCTGCTTGTCGGTTCGTCAAACCCTTGATTCCCTGCAAATCCTGAATCGATTGCAGTCGTGCATTTTCTTTGTTGTATCCCTGATTAATCGACTTAATTTCACGTCCGTTCAGAATGAACGATTCTCGTGTCGTGCTGACACAGGTTGCAAAGTTATCCAATCCCAAATCGATGCTCAACATCTCTTGAGACGGGTTAACTTGCTTCTCTTCAGCACCTTCATAGACGTAGGCGACATCAAAGTAGCGTCCTCCCAATTTAGGGAGAATGCGAATTTCTTTGATGCTTAACCTTCTGAGTCTTTCAGGGATTGTGAAAGAGATTGCGCCGTACTCCCGTCGAAACTTTCTCAATGTGGGAACGGTGAATTCCCAATTCTTGCTAGGCATCTTTTCGAGGTCTCTAGGGCGAATTGGAATCACCAACAGAAAGTATCCCTCCTTGGGCAAATAGCCAGGAATATTTACTTTCACGCTCAATTCTCCACGTTGTTTCATTCCAAGCAACTTGAAGAACGATTGAAACGAACGGTCAACGATTTTCAAAGTCTGTTGAGCAATGTCTGTCGCCAACAATTCGTAATTTTCATTCCCCTTCGAGTGATGATAGTTGCCCTCATACCGAAGATGCTTTCGCTCTTGAAAGAAGTATTGACGGACGTTGTACAGCCCGACGTTGAACATATTCTTGCTCAATCGACAAAGCTGTTTTGCAATCTCCGTCTCTGCTTTATTCAATTTCAAACGATTAGTTTGAGTGAGAAGCATATCCAGTTCCCGCTAGGAATACGCTCATTATGGCGGGCAGACAGTTAAAACCGCTAGTTCGTTTTTCTGCTCAGGTCTGAAGACGCTGAGTTCCCAAACGTATCAAGAGTTTCTGATGGGCGGTGATAAATCACAAACCGTCAATTCTGCCTTGATCGACTCTTCCCGGATGGCCCGATTGGATGCAAAATAGCTTAAATCAAACGTGAACTCAATGCAGTTTCTCATGCTGGTTGTGAATCCAGGAGAGCCAGCGTCTCCATTGAGCAGATCCTTCATTAGAATTCTTGTCTGAAAGTCCCCCAAATTTGGGAGGTTGGGGGGCAGAAGATTTCAACAACGCAGCGCGAAGACCTGGTTGAATTCACGTTGAATCAAACTCTGTAGGGATGAGGCTATGAAGTTAAAAGTGGGGCTGCTGTTTGGGGGGTGTTCGGGAGAGCATGAGGTGTCGATCGTCTCGGCGGGTGCGATCAACAAAGCGTTGAGAACGGGTGCCAATGTTGATAAATATGAGGTGCTGCCGTTTTACATTCAAAAAGATGGCTACTGGCAAGGGGGAGACGTGGCTCAACAGGTGCTCACATCGGGGGTTGCGGTCTCTCAAGCCGGAGCGTCTCGCTGGCAGTTTCCGACTCAGGCGGCTGACGTAGAGGTCTGGTTTCCCGTTTTGCATGGCCCCAATGGTGAAGACGGTACCGTGCAAGGGTTGTTGACGCTGATGCAGGTGCCGTTTGTCGGATCAGGAGTGTTGGCTTCCTCAATGGGCATGGATAAGATCGCCATGAAAACAGCCTTTGCTCAGGCTGGATTGCCCCAGGTGAACTATCTGGCGGTAACGCGCGCTCAGGTCTACTCCAATCCCTGTGTTTTCCCCAAACTCTGTGACCAGATTGAATCGGAACTCGGTTACCCCTGCTTTGTCAAACCTGCCAATCTAGGATCTTCAGTCGGCATCTCCAAAGTCAGAAATCGCGCCCAACTCGAAGCCGCTTTAGACAGTGCTGCCAGCTACGATCGTCGCATCATTGTCGAAGCGGGCGTGGTTGCCAGAGAAATCGAATGTGCTGTTTTGGGCAACGATCAGCCTCAAGCCTCAGTGGTGGGAGAAATCACTTTTGAGAGCGACTTTTACGACTATGAGACAAAATATACGGCGGGTCAGGCTCAAATGATCATTCCTGCTAATGTGCCAGAAGCGATCGCGACCCAAATTCGAGAAAGCGCGATTCAGGCATTCACCACTGTCGATGCGGCCGGGTTAGCGCGAGTCGATTTCTTTTATGTTGAGTCCACCGGAGAAGTCTTGATCAACGAAATCAACACCTTTCCCGGCTTCACATCTACCAGCATGTATCCCGAAATGTGGGCTGCGACGGGCGTTCCGTTTTTGGATCTGGTCGATCGACTAATTCAACTCGCGCTAGAAAAAAATTTGTCAAGTTAGAATCATGCGATGATTTCAGAGTCAAATTCTCTTATGAGAACCGCTTCCAGAGGAACTTGCAACTGCAATCAGAGTATCGACCATTTTTATCGTTGTGGGAGAGAACTGAGGTAAGAAAGTTCAATTGCTGTTTTATCTTCCGGTCTGGAAGCGATCGGCATCAAATGTGACGTTGACCTACCCAATCTAAGGAACGCGAGTTTATTAACCTGAAATTCTTTAAATATGCTTGGTCAGCTGATTTTGGCTTCGTTTCAATAGGTTGCAGCCCCCTAGATCCCCCAAACTTGAGGAACTTTGAAGCTTGAACCCGTTTTGAATTCCAGAATTTTGTTGATCTCAAAGTCCCCCAGAATGTGGGATTTAGGGGGCGAAGTCGCTCGGCAATAAACGATCTTATTTAATTCGCGATCCTAAACATTACCTGAGCATTAAAAAAGGGCAGACAGCTTGCCTACCCTCAAAACTTTAGAGCGACCTAAATCGCCTGTTTAATAACGAGAAGAGCGATTGCCACCCGACCAGTTGCCGCCAGAGGTGCCTCTTTCTTCGCGGGGTCTTGCTTTGTTGACTTTGAGATCACGACCCATCCATTCAGCACCATCGAGCGCTTCGATCGCGGCTGTTTCTTCGGCTTCGTTTTCCATTTCTACAAAAGCGAACCCTCTGAGTCGTCCGGTTTCCCGATCAGTGGGTAGCTGCACCCGCTTGACGGTTCCGTACTCGGCGAAGGTTTGGGTCAGGTCATCCTGCGTCACTTGGTAGGACAGGTTGCCGACGTAAATTGACATAACGTATCTCCAGAATCAGGAAGTGTAGGGAGTTAGATTCGGAGAAACGTCGAAAAACGAATTACACAGCCGAAAATAAACCTTGAGATTAAGGCTAACACAGCTTTGCGGGGGCGTTAAGTTTCGATTTGAAAAGTACAGAAATGTTTACTAAACGAGAAAAATTGGGCATAGACTCAGCCCTTCTTTCTACAGTACCACTCTCTATGCCACTCTCGATTGTTGAGGAAATTGTTTAGTTATGTGGTTGATCAGTGCGTTTAACCACGGTTGAAGAAGGATCTATAAAGAAGGATTAATGAACAGCGCTCCCATTCAGCGGATTGGGGATCGAGTCATCCAGTTCAAAAGGCTCGTGGTCTGCACCGATGCTACAGCGCTCCATACTATAGACAAAAACGCCGCCCGTTTCGATCTTGTAAACCCAGCCATAGATGCTGATTTCGCCTTTGTGCAGCTTTGAGTGAATGACGGGATAGGTACGAAGATTCTCAATTTGGGTGAGGACGTTTTCTTCGATCGTCGCCGCCAACAGATCGTCGCCTTCATACCCCTGATAATTTTCTTTGATCAAGCGGCGGGTGGCTTCGGCATGTTTGAGCCAGTTGTAAACCAGCGGCATGTCTTCCTGAAGGTCGTTGAGATGCAGCAAGCCCTTCATCGCGCCACAGTCTGAATGTCCACAAACAATGATTTGCCGTACGCCTAGCGCCTGAACTGCATACTCGATCGCCGCTCCTTCGCCTCCATCGGTCGCCCCAAACGGCGGAATCACATTGCCAATATTGCGAATAATAAATAACTCCCCTGGATCAGTTCTGGTGAGCAGATTGGGATCAATGCGCGAATCGCAGCAGGTGATAAAGAGCGCTCTGGGGTGCTGCTCGTGAGAAAGCTTCTCAAAAAATTCCTGGTGTTCAGCGAAGTAGTGAGTTTGAAAGTCGTGCAGTCCGGCAATAATTTTTCTCATGAGAGAAGTTTTGTAATGGAGTGGCTAGAGTTACTTTACTGCCCAAAAGTAGGAGCCAAGGGATTGAAAAATTAATGGGAGTGATTAGGCTACCCTCTTGCACTTTGTATCAGAGAACTTCAATTGGTTTGGTCACCTGATTTACACTAAGTTGATCTATGACGTTGATGAATCGATCGCAATGACAAATTTCTCAGGAACGCTGCCTTTGCAAGTCGGATTGGTGGGTACGGGCTTTGCAGCCAAACTTCGAGCAGAGACGATCAACGCAGACCCACGGGCACAGCTCAATGGCGTTGCGGGGCACAGGTCAGAAAAGACTCAGGAGTTTGGTCATATCCATCAGACGCAAGCGTTTAGTATTTGGCAAGAATTAATCGATAATCCTCGTCTAGATCTGGTCATTATTTCTGGGGTCAATCGAGATCATGGCCCGATCGCTCGTGCGGCCCTGCAAGCTGGCAAACATGTTGTAGTTGAATATCCCCTGTCATTGGATGTCAAAGAAGCTGAAGAATTAATCGCCCTGGCCAAGTCCAAAAACCGCTTACTACATGTTGAACATATTGAACTGTTGGGCGGCGTTCATCAAGCGCTGATCGGGTCTCTGCCGCAAATTGGCATTCCTATTTATGCTCGCTATGCCACCGTGACTCCTCAGCATCCCGTTCCGCAAAAGTGGACTTATCATACTGAATTGTTTGGCTTCCCACTATCTGGAGCGTTGTCTCGGCTGCATCGGCTAACTCATGCGTTTGGAGAAGTTGAGACTGTTTATTGTCAAAATCGCTATTGGCAACTCAACGATTCTTACTATAGTGCTTGTCTTTGTGCGGCTCAGTTGCAGTTCAAAAGTGGGCTAATTGCAGATGTGCTGTACGGCAAGGGCGATGCTCTCTGGCAATCTGAGCGCAAGATGGAAGTGCAGGGCGAAAAAGGAGCGTTGGTGTTTGATGGCGATGGCGGTGTATTGATTAATGCGGAAGGCAGTCAAGCGATCGCCGTTGGTGCCCGTCGCGGGTTATTCATCAAAGACACCACCGCAGTCTTGGATCATTTAATTCAAAATACGCCTCTATACGTCAGCGCTGAAGAAAGTTTATATACTTTGCGAGTGGCAGAAGCGGCGCGACGATCGGCAGAAACTCATCAAGTGTGTCGGGTCTGAACCTTGGAGAACGATCGCGCCGATCAACTATCCTAAAGGAAGTATCGATTCGTTTCTAACGCCATGATTTCGCTCTCTCCTCACCTGAAAGCTAGACTCGCAGAACCGCTCAAAATCGGTCACTTTGAGGTCAAAAGTCGTGTCTTGCAGTCTCCTTTGTCGGGCGTGACAGATCTGGTGTTTCGGCGGTTGGTGCGTCGGTTTGCGCCAGATTCGATGATGTATACCGAAATGATCAACGCGACGGGGCTGCACTACGTCAAAGAATTGCCCAAAATTATGGAGGTTGACCCGAACGAACGCCCCATCAGCATCCAGCTTTTTGATTGTCGTCCCGATTTCCTGGCAGAAGCAGCCAAGATGGCCGTTGCAGAAGGAGCCGATACGGTCGATATCAATATGGGCTGTCCGGTGAATAAAATTACCAAAAATGGCGGCGGGTCTTCTCTGTTGCGCGACCCAGAAACGGCGGAAGCGATCGTTCGGGCGGTCGTGCAAGCGGTTGATATTCCCGTGACGGTGAAAACTCGCATCGGCTGGACTGAAAAAGAAATCAATATTCTCGACTTTGCCAAACGCATGGAAGATGCGGGCGCAAAAATGATCACCGTTCACGGCCGGACTCGCGCTCAAGGCTACAACGGGCCTGCCAAATGGGAGTGGATCGGGCGCGTCAAAGCAGTGCTTTCGATTCCGGTGATTGCCAATGGCGATATGTTTTCGGTTGAGGCGGCGGTGCGATGTCTGGAGCAGACGGGTGCAGATGGAGTGATGTGTTCGCGGGGGACGCTGGGCTATCCTTTCTTGGTGGGCGAAATTGATCACTTTCTAAAAACGGGCGTTGAAAAGGTCAAACCTACCCCGATCGAGCGTCTCGAATGTGCCCGTGAGCATCTCCAAATGTTGTGGGAATACAAGGGCGATCGGGGAGTCAGACAAGCTCGAAAACATATGACCTGGTATGCAAAAGGCTTTGCGGGGGCGGCAGAATTGCGCGGCCAGTTAAGTGTGATCGAGAATGTGGCGCAGGGATTGGTGATTATTGATCGGGGTATCGATCGGTTAACAAACTCTAGTTGGCAAGACATTGAGGAAGCCGAATCGCAGCTAGTTGAAGTTTAGTCTTCTGTCTCCCGTCTCTTTTTCTCTTGCTGTTGCTCAATGTGCTGGCGCAGCATCTCTTCACCGATGCGGATATTCTCCTCGTTGGGCGTACCGTCTTCATTAAACATGGGCGGTGTTTTCTGATAGGTTAGCGACGGATGATGGAAGAGATAGCGCATTGCCTCCATGTCGTCTCGATGGCTCAACACATAGGCTCTCAGCTCAGGAATACTCATGTCTTCAAATGACTTCATGATGGTATAAACTCCCAAAGTCCATTAGTAGGTACAAGGATTTGAATAGCTTCGCTCGAAAAGATATAAACCTCCTGAGTCAAAGGGTCAAAACGAAATAGCTGAACGTTTTGGTAGTAGCTAGAAAGCATCTGGCAGACGCGCAGACAGGCGTGGGCTTGAGCATCGGTAGGTAAAATGGGTCTTTCCTCAATTCTGGCATAGATCAATATACAGCGAATGTGCGATGGTCTCTTTAATCGATCGCCGCTTCAGGGTGGTGTTGTGGCAGCGTGACTGTAACCGTGGTTCCTTGGTTAACTTGGCTGTCGATTTGGATTTGTCCGCTGTGGTTTTCGGCAATTACTTGAGCGATCGCCAGTCCCAGTCCTGATCCACCTGTTGCCTTAGTTCTAGCCGGATCGACGCGGTAAAAGCGATCGAACAAATGGGGGAGCGCTTCTTCTGGAATTCCGATTCCGGTGTCTGTAATTTTGACTTGAAAGTAGTCAATACTTAAACGCTTTATTTTTTGTAACTCAACAATAACTTTGCCGTTTGCAGAAGTGTACTGGATTGCATTGCTCACCAGGTTCGTAAATAATCGAGAAAGCTGATCGCGATCGCCTTGCAAAATCCATTCATCTTCAGAGTTCAGAATGATTGAGAGCGTGATTTCTTTTTCTGTGGCAATCGTATCCTGTTCCTCAACCACTTCCATGAGCAGATCATTAAAATCAATCGATACCCATCTTTGCTGAATGATTCCACTGTCTTGTCTCGCCAGAAATAAGAGATCGTCTACTAATCGTCCTAAGCGTCGAGTCAAGCGTTCGACGACCTGTAGGTGATAGCGTTGGGTTTCGGGTTCTGAGTCTGGATCGGCGAGTGCAACCTGAACGTTAGTTTGAATGATGGCGATCGGGTTCCTCAATTCATGAGAGGCATCTGCTGTAAACTGTTTCAATCGCTGGTAAGACTCGCGAATCGGCTGCATTGCTAGACCTGAAAGAAACCAGCCACTGGTCGCGACGATCGCCACCATCACACTCGTTCCCAAAATCAGATCCCAGACCAGTTGACGAGTCGGCTTGGTAAACTCAAACCAGGGTTCACTCACTCGCAAAAAGCCCAGGGTTTGCCGTCCAATTTGGATTGGTTGGGTGACTTGTCGCAGCAGACGATCGTCTGACATTCTCACCGTTTCACCATATTTATTGACGTGTAGCGGAACGATCAGCGGCGTTTTGAGCGTTGACCAAAGCACATCCCCCATCGGACTAAACCACTCCAACTCAATGTGATCGTCTTCGATCGGAACTGGGTTATCGCGAAAGCTGGACTCGACATTGACGCGCACGCCGCCGCCTTCTTGATGAAGATTGATCGGTTCGATGACGAGCGATCGCTGCACCACTTCTACTACATGATTAAGCGTGTCGTCGATTCGTTCAATTAACGTACTGCGAACATATAAATAAAACCCACTGGCAAACACTAACAGCAACACTGCCGTGACCATTGTGTACCAGAGTGCAAGCCGACGACGAGTTGCCTGAAACATGTTAGGAGCCGAGGCTAGGGACTAAAAAGATTCTAACGTTTCAAGCAGCACAGCACTTCTGAAGTTAGTTCGATGAAGTTTTTTTGCTACGGTGATGAGCACTTTCTCCAAGCTGCCAATTCTGAGGGACTTTAAGACATGTCGCCCGCTTTCACAAAAAAGTTATACAAAGCTAGATAAAATCTACTCTCAAATTCATCTCGGTTTCTAAACTGGCTCCTGGCTCAAGATAAAACAAGCGATCGCCCGAATTCAACGCATTTCGACCCGCGCTCCAGGGTTCCAAACAATAAAAATCTTTGCCCTTTATCGTCCAAAAAACTAGCGTGGAAAGGTTGTTACTATAAGTCAGCGTCATGCGAGTGTGACGGCTCAGATCGCTAACACTGGCCGCCTGACTGCTGAGGTGAGGAAACGCCCAATCAATCTCATCGAGATCGAAGTCAAAGGTATTGGAAAACGATCTCACTTCTTGAGTTTGGTGATCTTTTGCCTCATTCGCTGGAATTTCAAAGCGCAGTTGATTTTTATCAGGCACTAAGAAGTAGGGATGAAACCCGATCGAGAATGGCATTGATTCATGCGATCGATTAGTAAACCGATGGTGAGTTGCTAACGTTTCACCTTGCAGGGTGTACGTGAACTCTAATAGAAAATCGAACGGATAAACCGCACGAGTCTGATCGCTGCTCGAAAGTCCTAACTTAATGCTGACGCGA
The DNA here is from genome assembly GCF_052939515.1 of Phormidesmis sp. 146-33. Classification (NCBI taxonomy): domain Bacteria; kingdom Bacillati; phylum Cyanobacteriota; class Cyanophyceae; order Leptolyngbyales; family Leptolyngbyaceae; genus Phormidesmis; species Phormidesmis sp. 146-33. Next base: position 70,573 of record NZ_JBJPHU010000021.1, on the reverse strand, counting down.
TCGTGAGTGACTCGATCCAGCACCTCCCACGGCAAATCTCGTGCAAATCCGTGCTGTTTGAGCGTGTAGGCTTGTCCGTTGTGCGTGTAAGTGTTGTCGGGCAGATTGCCACAAATCGGAAACAGAATCGGAATGCCCCCCCGCACCGAAAGGCTGGGATCTGCAAATCGGGCGGTATCCATGTAAAGTAACTCTCGACCCTGCACCTGCCAACTGGTGATGATGCCTCCACGATCGGGAACCACCTCTAGCCGAGACTGGGCAGCCTGGTCAGTGAGAATATAGGTGTCATACTGCTGTCGTCGAAAGGCGATCGCAAACACAGGCTTTATCCCTGATAAATCATTGGCTTATAGCGTAGCAAGTTGCAAAAGAACGCGGTGTTCACTACTTTACTCTTCAGAAGAAATAGCTGCTGCGACTTCTCTAGGCAAGGGAGCCTGAGCGTAGCGCTTTTTCATCGGTTCTAAACTATTGCTTGGCTTGGGAGATGCGGTCGGAGAAATTGAAGGGACGGCGACCCCATTTGGGCTGAGATTCCCCGAAGCGTCTCCTTGCTGTTGGGGCGTTGCGTCGGGACTGGGAGGCTCTGTCGCCGTGGGACTGGGGGATGTATCCGGCACGATCGTTGGGCTAGGCGTGGGATCTGAGATAAAGGAGTCGTTTTTCCAGGGTTGAGCGCCCGAAGGATCGTCACTGGGTTGAGGGAGGGGCGTGTCAGCAGGCGATTCGGTGGGGGGAGCCGTTTCAGAGTTGGGCGGTTCGGAAGATGGACTGTCGATCGGCATCTCAGAATCGGGAGCCTCGATCGCGGGAGCCGTTTCAGAACTGGGCGGTTCGGCAGATGGAGCAGGATCGGGCGATTGACTAGCGGGTGTCGATGGGGCGGGCGTAGAAATCACCGTACGCGATCGCGCATCCAAAATCACAGGCGACTTGAGTGGCTCTTGAAAAATATCAGACACATTCTCGATCTGACGCAAAATCTCAGTGCCCCGATCGCCGCTCACCACTTTGGGCTGATAGCTTTTCACCTCGACAGGCAAAAATTCTACCTTCATCTGATTGTCTTTTAGACCGACTTTAAGAACGGCGGTATCGTAGTCGCTGCGAGAACTTCCGCCAAAGATAAAGTTGCCCAACGAATAGACGATCGGGCGACCCTTATAAATCTCTGCACCCTGAAGAATGTGAGGATGATGACCCACCACCAGATCCGCGCCCTGGTCGATCGTGAAGTGGGCCAGATCCATCTGAGCATCGGTGGGATATTTCGCCAACTCCACGCCCCAGTGATAATTGACGACCACCCAATCGACCTGATCCCGAATGGCTTTGATGTCGGCAGCGATGCGATCTTGCTGTCCCTCATTTGTGCCAGGGGTAGAGTCGCCCGCTGTCTGAAAGTCTCCGTCATAGTAGCCCAGATACGCAATGCGCTGACCTTTGACATCGATGATTTCGGGGCGGCGTGCTTCTTGAGCGTTGCGGCCTGCGCCCACATAGTCAATGCCTGCCTGATCGAGCGTTTTCAGCGTTTCCTCTAAGCCGATCGTCTGGTAGTCCATCACATGATTGTTGGCCAGGTTGACGATATCAATGCCGCCATTTTTTAGGATTTGCGCCGTCTCAGGGCTGGCTTTAAAGTTAAATTCTTTGTTGGGTTGAGGCGTGGTGGCGGTCGTCAGCGGAGCTTCTAAATTCACCATCGCCACATCTGCCTGACGATATTCTTCTAGTCCTGCAAACGCCCACTTGGGATCGCTGCCCACCAGATCTGTGTAGGCATCCGTCAGGGCGACATCTCCACCAAACATCAGGGTAGCCGTGGGATCAGTGGAATCGGTCGTCTCGTGCTTTTCAACCGGGACGTTGCCCATCGCCGTGAGAATGCTATCCGGGCGGATCGAAGCCATCGGGGACGCAGACGCACTGGTTTGCTCCGCAGGCGCATCACTATACCCCAGCCAGCAGCCCATGATAAAAGCCGCCGCCGTCGTGCCCGTCAAAAGCAGCGATCGCAGTGCCCGAAACTGGACTTTTTGGCGAGTGGCTTGCTGAACGCGCGATCGCAGCGGCAGCGGATGATTTGCTGAATGATTTAAAGAAGGTTTTGGAGAAGCTTTGCGACCCAGTTTGGCGCGACGAGCCGGAGACATGACGCGAACCGACTGCTGCCAAAGGGTTTGGGGCTGACCCACAAATCGAGCCGTCACCTGCACGCCTTCGATCACTTCAGAGTTGAGTTTCCAGAGATGGTGGCAGATAAACCGTACCAGACTGCCCCGAAATTCCGGCGATTTGGCATCGTGTTCGGGTGACGGGTGAAACTCTACGAGTATCTGCAAACAGCCTGGCTGAAGGGCTGCCTCGACTCGCGCATAAAGATTATGAGGTAGGAGAAACACGTTAAGCCAATAAGCGATCGCCCTAAAGTTGCCTGAGCGGGCCAGTTCTACAACCGATGGCTGATAATGATCACCTGCGTTCATACTTCAACTCCCACACACACGACATCAGATACCATTGAGATGCAACCAAAAATGACAGTAGCTCATCGTTCAGCAGGCTGTCTGAGAAGAGCCACAGCATTATTAATACTCTAAAACTCTCCATTTGCACTAAAATTATCCGACTTATCTCCAGAGTTTTGGAGGTTGAGGCTCAAAATGGGTGAGTTTAGCGGCGATCGACCCCAAAGTAGATGGGCAGAAGCAGATGGGCAGTGGATTGAATTGGCTTCTCGACGATCAAAATTAACGTCCCTTCCCTAAAAGAGATTCGCTTCGTGGTTGAGCGCTTCTGCCCCCTAATTCTGGAGACTTTTAGACAAAAATTCTGGGTTGAAGTTCTCGATTGGCGGAGGATTTAGAGAGTAACCCAACCTTGCAACCAGTGTGAAAAAGGAACTTGCGGTGCAAACAGTCAGAGCATCTGACACATCCCCGACGCTTTTGGTTCACTTTAATGTAAAGCTGCGTGAATAGAGTGCGACACAGGACTACGGTTTGAAACTGATGAAATATGTCACCCGATCGCTGCAAATTCTCTTATGCCTCTACGCGCTGTATCTGGTGAAGTCAGCCTTGGGAATTAATTTGTCGCAAAGATATACTGCATGGGATTTTGTCAAGTACCCTGTCCACGGTTTTATTGAAAATCCGATCACTCATTGATGGCAGCCCGTTCTATTTAACAATCCCACCGTGAGAAAAAGACTCAGCTTTCTGGAAGCAGGTACGATAGGGCATAGGCTTTGAATGCTGTTTGCAACATGACGATCGACCCCACCCCCCAGGATGCTCAAAAAAGCGTAGAACAAAATGGCGTAGAACAAAATGGCGCTCAACCCTATCCCGTCAGTGCTGCCATTCCCTCTAAAGCTGAGATTTCTAGAGAAAGAACGGCCGCAACCTTTGCCTCTGGCTTATCAGGAAACGCTCAAAATTCTATATCGAGTTTGACGATCGCTCGCCCTGCAATTTCTCTGATTTTGCTGGTGGCGATCGTCATTTTGATTGCGGGACTGTGGATCAATAGTTTTTGGCTAGTGTTGGCGGGGGCGATCGTCACCCTGATTTTGTCGATACGGGTGCTTTATCCTGTATTGCGGCCGATCTTGGCGGAGTTGGTTTCTGAGCAAGAAGGGGCGATTTTTATCGCTTCGTTGGGGCTGACAGCGGCCGTGGTTGGCTTTTTGAAACTGGTTGGATTTGGGAACACGCTCCTCATCTGGTACAAACAGCTAAACTGGGACGCGATCGGAGCATTGGGCGAAGTGTTTGGGGCGTTGGGGCAGATTTTTATCGCGATTCTGGCGGTTTACATTGCCTGGCGACAGTATGTGATTTCTAAAGATCTGACGATTCAACAAAACACGATCACGCAGCAACAAACGATCGACACCTACTTTCAGGGCATTTCTGAACTGGTACTAGACGAAGAAGGACTGCTCGAAGATTGGCCCCAAGAGCGCGCGATCGCAGAAGGCAGAACGGCCGCCATTTTGAGCAGTGTAGACGGATCTGGAAAAGCCAAGATTCTCCGATTTCTGTCTCGTGCCAAACTGCTGTCACCTCTGAAGCGCGATCGACGACTGGGACGGGCGATTCTCGATGGCTCTGGGGGCTATGCCGAAGATCGCAACTACGGAACCAGAGTGATTGATTTGGGTGTGATGTTGGCGGGGGCAAATCTGTCGGAGACTGACCTGCGCTGGACAGATTTAAGTGAGGCAAATTTGATTCGGGCTAACCTGACCTGTTGTGACTTGGTCAAAGCAAACATGGCGCGAACCATTCTCTATGGTGCCATCTTGAGGGGGGCTGACCTGAATGGAACTCGCCTCTTTTATGGAACCGCCGAAGCCGCCTCTCCGCGCAGTCGCACTGACCCACCCAACTACAAAACAGGTGCCCAAACGGGTGCAGTCGTTGAAAATGCAGACTTTACCGATGCAGAAGATATGTCTCCTGAGCAGCGTTATTACTGTTGTGCGTGGGGCGGCTCAAAGACGCGATCGACCATTCCCGGTGGCTGTGAAGGGATTCCAAATAAGCTGGGACGCTGAGGAACCAATTGAAATGGGTGCGTTTCTACAGATCGACTAATTCCCTCATCAATAAGAACTCTAAAATCGAATCTCTTGTCTTAAAGTCAGTTCGATGAACGCTTCGCTTCGCTTTTAGATCCAGGAACGCCCCCTAAATTCCCCACGAGTGAGGGACTTTGAACCAGAATTCCTCTCTGAAAGTCCCCCAAAATTGGGGGGTTGGGGGGCAGAAGCCGTGAACAACGAAGCGGAAAACCTCTTATCAAATTCACGTTGTCTTAAAGTCTCTCAAAATTGGCAGGTCGGAGGGCAGAAGATCTCAGCCTGGTTGACTGACAAAACTCCTGAAACCCTCGATTTTTCGTAGGTTGGTGTTGAGCAACGCGAAACCCAACAGCAGCCTTTCTACCGTTGCTAACGTTGGGTTTCACCAGGTTCAATCCAACCTACCTGAAAAGATTTGTCAGTCAATCAGGATCTCAGCACCGCAGCGAAAAAACTTGCGAACTAACTTTTATCAACAACCTGACTGCCATGACTGCGAGGATCGGCTGCGCTATTGGCTGCACTATCTTTCGTCTCGACTGAACTAGAGAAGGCTGAGGTTTGTCCGGTACTTTGTGCATAAGGCAGGGCAGTTCCTTCTGTCAGAGCGACTAAATTAGCTTCGATGACGCTGCGGGGCTGTTCTCCGATCGCTTGTCCAATTCCTTCTCCGCCTGCTTTCATATAAACAAAATGCGGAATTCCATCGACTCGATAGTGCAAAATTTCGGGAAGCCACTTTTCGTTATCCACGTTGAGCATCACAAAGTTAATACGATCGCCATAGTGATCTTTAAGCGATTTCATTTCTGGAGCCATCGCCTGACAGCTTGTACACCAGTTAGCGTAAAACTCCATTAGCGTCGGCTTGTGATTACTCAGCGCAACCTCTAAAGGAATCGCCTCCTTAACCATCGAATCAAGTGAAACTGAGGTTGTCTGAGTTTTTAGCCCCAATGAAAAAGCAACCGTCAGCACGATCGCCACCATCACGATCAAAAAGTTTCTGAGTTGTGTCCCATTTTGGGCGGGAGTCGTCGAGTTGGGTGAATCCGTAGCCATATGCTTGTGAAGAGTCACTGTGTTTGTAGTCTTGTATTTCTAGTCTACTGAGCGATCGCGATCGTGCCTTTACAAAGATGCTATTTCCATAACTCCGAAGTTCAGGAATGCACTCGATCTGCTCTCTACAATGAGAAGATGACCTGCCAAAATCTGCCAAAATCCGATTGTGAAAAAACGAGTGACGCTGACATTTCCCAAACGCTCTGTACAAATGCCTGTCACCTATCGATTGGCAAAAGACTTTAATGTAGCGGCCAATATTATTCGTGCTCAGGTCGCGCCCAATCAGATTGGCAAACTGGTGGTTGAGTTGTCGGGCGATATTGATCAGCTAGATGCCGCTCTGGATTGGATGCGATCGCAGGATATCGGCGTGTCATTTGCCAGTCGAGAAATTGTGATCGATGAAGTGGCTTGTGTGGATTGTGGCTTGTGTACGGGCGTGTGTCCCACCGAGGCGCTGACCCTTGACCCCCAAACTTTTAGATTGACCTTTACGCGATCGCGCTGCATCGTTTGTGAACAGTGTATTCCCACCTGCCCCGTGCAAGCGATTTCGACTAATTTCTGAAGGGCTGAGTGGGGCGATCGTCCTGAGATTTCGAGTAAGTCAATAGAACAGTTTTGAGCTAGAAGTTTCGTCTTAAAGTCCCCCAGAATTGGCAGCTTGGGAAGCAGAAGATCTGCACAGCGCAGCCACTTATATCGAGTTCAAGTTTTATTAATAACTAGTTCCTTCAAACTCAAGAGAGAATAGCTTTAGCTGTTTTGGAGGATTCTGTGATGCGACCGATCCGGACATTCAACGTTTCGCCTGCACTCCCGACTCGACTCGAACCGCTTCGCAAAATCGCCTACAACCTGCAATGGGACTGGAATGTAGAAACTAAAGATTTATTTCGTCGCCTCGATTTTGACCTGTGGGAATCAACCCGCCACAACCCCGTTCTCATGTTGGGCACAATCAGCCAAAAGCGCCTGCAAGAAGTCGCTGAAGACGACGGATTCATTGCCCAAATGGAACGAGTCGATCGCCAACTCGATGACTACCTCCAAGACCGCACCTGGTATCGCAAAACCCGCACCCCCACCGAAACCCCACCTCACACCTCACACCTCACACCTCACACTGAATGCTACGCCTACTTCTCTGCTGAGTTTGGTCTAGTCGATTGTCTGCCCATCTACTCTGGCGGTTTGGGCGTATTGGCGGGTGATCACCTCAAGTCTGCGAGTGATTTGGGTTTGCCGCTGGTCGGTGTGGGATTGCTTTACCAAAAAGGCTACTTTGCCCAATATTTAAACGCTGACGGTTGGCAACAAGAACGCTATCCGATCAACGATTTTTACAACATGCCGTTGCATTTGGAGCGAGATAAAACCGGAGCAGAATTGAGAATTGGAGTCGAGTACCCCGATCGCACTGTCTACGCCCGTATCTGGCGCGTCCAAATAGGCACCGTTCCGCTTTATCTGCTCGACACCAACATTGAACCCAACAAAGAATACGATCACGACATCACTGATCAACTCTATGGCGGCGACCTTGACATGCGGATCGATCAAGAGATCATGTTGGGAATTGGCGGTGTGCAGATGCTCAAAGCGTTGGGGTTGAATCCCACTGTCTACCACCTGAATGAAGGTCACTCCGCGTTTCTGTCACTCGAACGGATTCGCCTGATGATGCAAGAAGACGGATTGACGTTTGCTCAAGCTCAACAGGTCGCCCAAGCCACACAGATCTTCACGACACACACGCCCGTCCCCGCTGGGATTGACCTATTTCCACCCGACAAATTGATGCATTCAGTCGGCCGCTACGCCTCGATTTTTGGCTTACATCGAGAAGAATTTTTGGCACTAGGACGCGAGAAAACTGGGAACTTGGAATCCCCTTTTAGCATGGCGATTTTGGCGATTAAGATGGCTGGCTTTATCAATGGGGTGAGCAAACTACATGGTCAAGTCTCACGGCAAATGTTCAAAAACCTGTGGACTCAAGTGCCCTTAGAAGAAGTGCCGATTACGTCAATTACGAATGGCGTTCATGCGCGAAGCTGTGTCGCAAAACCCACTCAAGAACTGTACGATCGCTACCTCGGTCTCGGTTGGTCAGATGCCCCCAGTCATTCCCCCATCTGGGATCGCGTCAAATCTATTCCCGATGAAGAACTCTGGCGCAATCATGAACGCTGTCGATCGGAGATGGTGCTGTTTATCCGCGATCGATTAGAGAAAAGTCTGCGCGATCGGGGGTCTTCTCCAACTGAAATCGCACAGGCGCAAGAAGTGCTTGATCCGTCAGTGTTGACGATCGGATTTGCGCGACGATTTGCAACTTATAAACGGGCTACGTTGTTTTTGCGGGATCTCGATCGCATTCACAAAATCCTCTCTGGTAACCATCATCATAAAGTGCAGTTTGTGATCGCAGGGAAGGCCCATCCCAAAGATATTCCGGGTAAAGAATTGATTCGCGATCTCATTCACTATACTCGCACCAGTGGCGTTCACAATGTTGTGTTTGTTCCCGATTATGATATTTATGTAGCGCGGTTAATGGTTGCAGGCTGTGACGTTTGGTTAAATACACCCCGTCGTCCGAGAGAAGCCTCTGGCACCAGCGGCATGAAAGCCTCAATGAATGGATTGCCCAATCTCAGCGTTCTCGACGGCTGGTGGGATGAAGCCGATTATGTAAAAACCGGATGGGCGATCGGGCATGGCGAAGACTACGACGATATCAACTTTCAAGACACCGTAGAAGCCAACGCCCTCTATGATTTGCTAGAGAAAGAAGTCGTCCCTTTGTTTTACGATCGCGACGAAGACGGCTTGCCCCGCAAATGGGTCGCCAAAATGAAGGACACCATTCGCTTAAACTGCCCTCACTTCAACACAGCGCGCATGGTGAGTGAATATGCCACCCGCGGCTATTTTCCGGCCAGCGATCGCTACGCCAATCTCACCGCCGATCAGTTTGCCCCCGCCAAAGATCTCGCCGCCTGGAAAGCCAAACTGTTTGAACACTGGTACGACATCAAAATCGAAGCCGTAGACATTTCTGAGCCAGCCGATGTCAAAGTCAATCAAGCGATCGCCGTCAAAGCCCGTCTAAGTCTAGCTTCTCTATCTCCCAGCGACGTACAGGTTGAGCTTTATCAAGGCACACTCAACGCCGATGGTGAAATCGTAAATGGCGTTCCGGTTGTGATGGAGTGGCAAGAATCCGATACCCAGGGCCACAGCCTCTATACAGGCACGATCGCCTATTCTGCCAGTGGTCTTCAAGGCTTGTCATTGCGAATCTTGCCCAAACACCCCAATTTGAGCAACCCTTTTGCACTAGGGCTGATTTTGTGGGCGCTTTGAAGTGAGGGATAAAAGGAGGGAAGAGGGATGAAAGAAGAATTAGCCTCGTTTCCTCTTGACTTGATGTTGATCTTTTGCATTTTTGGTCGATCAGAAGGCTGACTCGTTGAATCGATCAGCTACTTCCAAAATCAACGCCAATTGCCACAATTTTTTCATCCCTCATCCCTCATCCCTCATCCCTCATCTCTTCCTCACTCCGCAACCGCTCTAACTCGGCCCGAATCGCTCCCAACTGAGCCGTCAACGCCTGGAGTTCTAACTGTACTTCTGGTGAGATGGTCGAAACGGGTGTCGCAGTCGTCGTGACGGTCGTCGTTGACGAGGTTCCCTGATTTCGCTGGGCCAGCATCGTATCGACAAAGGCCCGCGCTTCACGTTCTGTGACTTCGCCTTTTTGGGCCCACTCTTGCGTCAACTCATCAAGCTCTAACCTCAACCTTATGAGATTTTGTTCACGCCTGTTAGGGTCTTGCAGCGACTCGACCAGAGATGGTGTTGTTAACTCACTAAACTCTGACCTTAACCTTGAAAGATTTTGCTCACGCTTTTGAGGGTCTTGCAGCGATTCGACCAAGGAGGCGGTTGCCCCGATCGTGACGTGAAACCCTTTTTGCAATAGCTGAGTGACAGTATCGGAGTTCATTGCTTACAGGTAAAGATAGTGTGAAGTCATTCTGACTCGATCTTACTGCACTGCTTCAAGAGTGAAGAGCCATTCTCCTCCCTCCTCCCTCCTCCCTCCTCCTCATCCCTCGCCCGATCGCTGATAATACTCACAATCCATCCCACAAGGAGTGAACATATGGAACTGGCAACGACTCTCAAAGGTCAGGCAGTTCGCAATCAGGTGCGGGAAATTGGCATTAATGGCAATCATTGGTACGCAGTGGCCTGGGCAACCGACTTGCAGCCCAAAAAGATTCTATCAGTAACGGTTTGGCAACAGTCGATCGCCCTCTTTCGCGACAGTCAAAATCAGGTACAGGCGGTTGAAAATGTCTGTCCTCACAAGGGCGTAGCGATGGATAAGGGACAGGTCAAAGGAGACGCGATCGCTTGCGCCTACCACGGTTGGGAATTTAATGGTGAAGGCAACTGTATAAATATTCCCTACTGGAAGTCTGGGCAAAAACTCCCCTGCGCTCAACTTCGTCCCTTCGCCGTACAGGAGAAATATGGGCTGATCTGGATCTTTCCGGGCGATCGCGCTTTCGCAGACACGACTCCTTTGCTCGACATTCCTCAATATGACGACCCTGACTGGCTGATGATTCCGATAAACGGACACTTTAAAGCACATTTCACCATTTGCAATGAGAACACGATGGATGTGTTTCACGGCTATCTACACAAAAATCTACAAGGCTGGTTTGACCCAATTTTGCTCAAGCTGCAAGAGACCGAAAATTCTGTTAAGGCTGACTATCAGGTGTCTTATCGAGGCGTATTGTCAAAGCTGTTGGGACTGGGAGAAGTCAGCGACCCCTTGTGGGTTACTCGAAGAGATCGTGTCACCACACAAATTATTTCGGTCGATTATCGCTACCCCAACTATGTGAATGATTTACAAGGCATTTCGTCGCTGTATCTGATGAGACTGCCGATCGCGCCCCAAGAAAGTCGATCGTTTACCTACATGTTTCTCAAAGTGCGCCTGCCCAAACGTCTGGTCAACTTGCTGCGCCCGATTTTGCAGCCCATTATCTCAAATCTGCTGTTTATGCCGTTTTTGAGACAGGACATCGAGATGATCGAGAGCGAACAAGAAAACTATCTCAAAGATCCTCAACGCCGCTATGTCGAAGTTAATCCAGCAATTATCGCCGTACAAAGACTGATGGTGCGACAATACGAAGCCTTTAAACAGCACGCTTTGTTGCGCCCAGCCGAAACGCCCCAGCCCAAAGTTGTGAGCCGATAATCTTTGTTTGTTGCAAAATGTAGTCTCCACAGTCGCCCAATCGGAGTGCGATCGCATTAAATTACAAAAGTACCCGATGGAAATGCTGTCCATCTCCTGCAAACGTTCCCTCTCATCACATCTTATGAGAACTAACCAAATGACTGTTCAACACTGGCGTAGAGTCGGGGTTGCCCTCTTGCTCTCTGTCGTTCTGTTGGTGACGGGCTGCCAGCCAAAAGCGCCCTCTCAATTTTCTCAAGCTCAACAAGAAAGCACTCAAAAAGGCGTGACTGCGGTTGCGAAAGATGCGACTCAAGGCAGTGAATTTAATAAATTTTTCCCGGCTGCCAGTGCGGGGTACAGTCGTACCTTCTCTCAAGAGAAAAAAGGTTTTGCTGAAGCCAAGCTCAATAAAGGCGGCAAAAATGTAGCGATGCTTTCGATCAATGACACCACGGGTATTGCTGGATCGGCACAAAAGTACACCAAGAGTACCGAAAAAATCGGCGGCTACCCAATGGTCACTCTGGGCAACCAAACTAGCGTGCTTGTGGGCAAATATCAGGTCAAAGTTCAGTCTCGCGATCCGTCATTTACCCCAGCCGATCGCGAAGCCTGGCTACAAAAATTTAACCTCAAAGGGTTAGAAAAACTCAGCTAGAAACCCTTGAAAAGACCTAAAAACCGTTATTAGCTAGGAGCATTCATGAGCAAACCCATTTTTGAACTGGTGGACGAATTGCCCAAAGGCGGCACCACGGTGACAGCGCTCAACTCGCTGGATTTTGTGATTCCAGGTCAGTGGCAAAATTTGACAGGCTTTACCAATACGATTCGCGCGGTGACGGGTGAAAGCGATGATGCCATGATCCAGGCGATCGGCGATCGAGCCGTCTACCTTTACAATGACGAATCTCAGGGCTATCAGCGGGCGATGTGGCTCTATCAGACCGTAGACAATGCAGCAGGAGCTTTGGGCGCGGCAGCCATGGCCAACAAAATTGGTCAAGACATCTCATTTTTAGGATTTTTGGGCAACTTGACCCCCAAGCCAGAAAAAGTCCAGAGTCTCGACCTGACGATCAAATTGGTCGTCGAACTGGTGGCTTTTTGCCAGATTAACGGCATTCCGGGTGATAGCATTGGCGACTTTTTGGGGGCGTTGGGCGACTATAGCGGCGAGTCTCTGATGCGAATGGCCGCCCTGGTCTGCTTTGACGGCATCATTCCGCTGGGCGCAGACTTTATCAACATGGGGCTGTCTACAATTTCTCAAACCAGCCCGGATGAGCTGCAAAAAAACCAGACCTTTAAAAGCGTCAGTCCGCTGATTCCCGGTGGCAATCCTGCGGGTCAGTTGGGATTCATTACCCAAAGTTTTGACTCGGTAAAGGGCTGGATGGGCGATTTTGTCGGATCTCGCAATCTGACCCAAGAAAGTCTGTTGAGCAACGTCAAAAAGTACGTCGATATCTCCGCCGACAAACTGGACTACGTGGGCGCATTTCTAGATGTGGCGGTCAAATACTACACCCACACCGGAACGCAAACCCTGGCGCGACGCTTGATCGAACGAGCGGTCGCAGAAATTTAACGTAAATTCGATCGAATCTTTCACTGCGGTTATCAGCGATGACCCAGAAATCTTGTCTAAAAGTCCCCCAAAATTGGCAGCTTGGGGGGCAGAAGATCTCAACAACGCAGCGAAAGAACTTCATCGAACCAACGTAAATTTAGGAGACATGCGGACGGCCCATTTTTAGACGATCGCTCCCCTGAGCGTTGTTGTCTAACCGTCTCTGATTCACGGCTGATGAGAAACTTGCATTTGAGAAACTTGCATTTTGTCCATTCCTTCCGATCGCTCATTGCAACTAAATCCTGTTCGAGACCGTCCTATTGTGAGTAGTCGTACCCCCAGTCATTCACGGCTGGCTATGAGGCTCAGGCGGTCTTTTTTTGTGAATCATTAGTTTGTACCTCCTGACTTCGAGTGCTTACTGATAAGCTGTATTCAGACAATTGACGATCAAATGCATGTTTCTAATATCCAGCTTTGTATCTGATTGATAAGCGAAATCTTTCGCAGGCAAATATACTGTTGAGTCAAAGCGATCTCTTCGAGTTACCCGCAAGGGGTCGCTTCGAGTTACCCGCAAGGGGTTGCTCAGGTGGATTTTTTCAGAGGAATCGCGATCTAGAAAGGTGAGAGGAGCTAACTGTGCAAGTTGTCAAGGAGTATGTGCGGCGCTGGTACGAAAGCGGATTAGACCCCGACGAGTACATCTGCCATAAACGCCAAGGAAACTTTGTTGAAATTGAAGAGGCTGAAACGGGCAAACGCCGTACCGTTCTCACCTTTTGTACCAATGACGTTTTGGGGCTAACCCAGGAAGAATCGGTCAAACAGGCGGCGATCGATGCCATTTTGCAGTACGGAACGTCCAATAGTTCTACATCGGTACTGAGCGGTCGAATCGATCTCCACCGTCAGCTAGAAAACGAAATTTCTGCCTTCAAGCATTTGCCGAATACGCAGCTATTTCTCAACGCTTGGATGGCGATGCAGGCGCTGATGGATGCCTTTTGTCATCTGGCGATTCCGGTTCCTGGCTTTCAAAACAACCGCGAAACGCTGATCTTGACGGATGTGTTGAACCACGGCTGTATCGTGACGGCTCTGGCGAATGCGGGCACTCGTTCTGGAAAAATGTTTGGGCATAGTGCAAGGGTGCGGGTGCGGGCGTATCGTCACTGTGATGTAGAGGATCTGGCTCGAAAGCTAAAACGCTATGCTCAACCGGACGATCGCATCATGGTGGTTTCGGATGCGGTCTTCTCAATGGATGGTGACATTGCGCCTCTGCCTCAGATGTTAGACGTGTTGGAGAATTATCCAGATAGCACCCTGCTCATGGATGAGGCTCACGCGAGTGGAGCGATCGGAGCCACAGGTCGAGGCATTTACGAATACTTTGGTCTCAAGCCTCAAGATGCGATCGCGCGTGGTGTCAATCCGTTGATCATGACGACGTTTTCCAAGTTTGCGGCATCAGCGGGGGCGGCGATTAGTTCTCATGTACCGGAACTGATTCCGCTGTTGAATGTGTCCCCGACTTCGATCGGCACGATTTCGCTTCCTGCCCCGACCGCGGCCGCCGCTTTAGAGAGCATTCGTCTCGTCGCCAATCAGCCAGAACGGGTAGAGCGCTTGCAGGAAAACACGAAATATCTGCGATCGCACCTTGCGGCCAATGATTTTGTGGCGATCGGCGAAACCAACGTCGTGCCTGTGTTGTTGCCCCCCGAACTCAACCCTAAAGAATATGCTAGGGAGTTGATGGACTTTGGCATCTGGGTGTCTCCGATCTGGTTTATCGCCAAGCCTCGTATTCGGATCACCGTCAATGCCCTGCACACCAAAGAAGAGATGGATCGCTTGGTGACGGGTATGGTCAAGAGTCGCGATCTGGTTTACCAACCCACGATTAGCGCTTAGACAATTTCAGATTGGGTGTTTAATGGGTGAACAGGCGATCGCTTCTAAACGAGGGGGCGATCGCTTGTTTTATAAATTTGCGAATTCGCTCAGTCGCCTGCTAAAAGCCTGGTATATTCTTCAGCAACAACTCTAGAGGAGGTTATATACTCATGAAACCCTCTGTCAATATAAATTCTATAGACGCTGCATCATCTCCTACTTTTCAAATTATTCCTGTCACGAATTCAGCAGAACAAGCCCTATTTTTGAGAGTGCCTGATATCGTTTATGCCAACGATCGCAATTGGGTGGCTCCGCTGCGAAGTGATGTAGCCAAAAAGTTTGCGGCAGACAATCCCTTTCTTCAATACGGCAGACTTCAGCAATTTATCGCCGTTAGAAATCAGAAAGCGATCGGGCGAATTGTTGCAGCCGTTAACGATCGCTTGGTTGAACGAGAAGGCATGGCGATCGGCATCTTTGGTTTCTTTGAATGTGTTGAAGAGTTTGAAGTGGCGCAAGCTCTGTTGAATGCGGCGGGTGAATGGCTAAAAGAACAGGGAATGACGAGAGTGAGAGGCCCGATCGACCTTTCAACTCACAACAATTGTCTGTTTTTGGTTGATGGATTTGACTCGCCGCCGATGGTGATGATGCCCTACAATCCCGCTTACTACCCACAATTTTTAGAGCAGGATCATTGGCACAAAGCAAAAGATGCCTACGCTTATGATTTTCGGTTAGATAAACCGTTGCCTCCAGAGTTTGAAAAAGGCTATCAAATTGCTTGCAAATCAGGCGTTAAGTTTCGTCCTTTGAATACAAAAGAAGGATTTGAGAAAGATGCAATTAGCCTTTATCAGTTGTTTACCAAAGCCTTTTCTAATAACTGGAGTTCGACCCCGCGCACTCAGGAAGAATTTTTAGAAGAAGCAAAATCGCTGCAAAGTTTAGTCGATCCAGACGTGTTTCCGATCGCCGAATACAATGGTGAAATGATCGGCTTTTGGATGGGATTGCCTGACTATAATATTGCGCTCAAACACGTCAATGGTAAATTGAATTGGTTAGGAATCCTCAAGTTTCTCTGGCACCGTAGACAGATCGATCAAGGAAGAGTAATCGCCATCTGTTCGCTTCCAGAATTTAGGCGAAAAATGGTTCCGTTAGGGCTAATTTATTTAGGAATGACGGGCGGAATTAAAAAAGGAAAACCCTACAAACGAGCAGAACTTTCCTGGGTCTATGAAGACAATTCTCCCTCACGTAAACTGATCGAAGCGTCTGGTGGAAAGATCTACAAAACCTACCGAATGTATGAAAAAAGCTTAGTTTAACCTGATACAAAACAGAGGACTATTTCAGATGAAAGCATTTGTAACAGGGGCAAACGGTTTCACAGGGTCTCATCTCGTCAAAGCGCTAGAAAAACGAGGAGATTCTGTCATTGGATTGGCAAGAAAATCAAGTGATCTATCCCGATTGGCAGGTACAAAGGTTGAGTTGATCTATGGCGATATTACCGATCGCTCCATTCTCCAACAAGCCATTCAAAAAGTCGATGCGATCTTCCACACGGCAGCCTATGTTGAATTGGGTTTAGTCGATGCGGCCCGAATGGAACAAGTCAACGTTGAAGGCACCCGATCGCTCCTCCAAGTTGCTCAATCTTCCAACATTTCAAAGATGGTTTATTGCAGCACGATCGGCATTTTTGGTGACACTCAAGGCAAAGTCATCGATGAGACCTTTCAACGAGTTCAAAAAAACTTTTCTTCAGCCTACGATCGTACCAAATATGAAGCACAACAACTCGTTGATCAAGCCGCTGCTCAAGGCTTTCCGATCGTCAGCGTCATGCCCTCTGGAATCTTTGGACTCGACGATCCTCACTTTATGCCCGTCCTCAATTCCTTTCTCAAGGGGCGCTTAAAAGTTTGGGCAGGCGGCGATCGCATTACGGGTGTAGTTCACGTTGATGATCTGGCAGAGTTGATGATCCTCGCAGCCGAAAAGGGCAAACCGGGCGACTACTATATTGCGTCAGCGGGCGATTTATCCACTCGCGACATGTTCCAAGTTTTTAGCCAAGAAACCGGAATTTCTCCCCCATATGAAGTGCCCGAATCGATCGTGCGCGTCGTCGGAACCGTGTTAGATGGAATCGGACGATCGCTCTCCTGGCAACCCCCGATCGACCGTGAGCGAGTGCACTATGTCTACGATCGCTGTGTCCGTGTCACAGGTGCCAAAGCCAGAAAAGAACTCGGATGGAACCCACGATCGGTCGAAACAACGCTCAAAGAACTCGTCGCCAACTAATCATTACCAACGACACAATCTCTATATTCAAAATATTCAAAGAATTGAGAACAAGTAGCCGAGAGGAACCAGAAACCTGGAGATGGTCTGTGAAGGAGTTGTAAACTATCTGTGAAGTATCTGTGAAGTATCTGTAAAGTACTGATAAAAAGTGAACTCGTAACCCGTCCATAACCCAGTCGTAACCCATCTATCCTGAACAATCCGGTAATCTAATTTTCTACCTAGAGTGCAACGGGTCGGGGCTACCTGTCCAAAATGACGCTCACGGATTTAGAGAATAATTAGGGATATCGATGATGACAAAGCTTGGCTACTTAGTGTTTCAACGCATCACCACGGCGCGTTTGCTACGTAAAGTGTGTGTACTGGCGCTGGCTGTACCATTTCTAACAAGTTCTACGATCGGTTTTGCATCGGCTAACCAAAAAGAGAACAAAGGCGGAAATGAATCATACGCGATCGGACTTTGGGGCGATTTACCCTACTCAGACGTGCAGGCGCAGACAGGCGTACCCAACCTGATTGCTGACATGAACGCGCAAAAACTAGCCTTCACAGCCCACAACGGCGACCTGAAAGCAGGCAACTCCACGCCCAACTCGGTCACGCCAACTACCTGCGACGATGCTCTCTTTATCCAGTCGCTTCGCTACTTCAACGATTTGAAAGCTCCCGCGATCTTCACACCAGGCGACAACGATTGGACTGACTGCGATCGCCCCTCAAATGGTGCATTTAACTCGCGCGAACGTCTCGATCGTCAAAGAGAACTATTCTTTAGCACAAGGTTTTCTCTTGGTCAGCGTAAACTGGCTCAGGCAGTTCAAAAAGGGCCTCTATGTCTCGGTGTAAAGGGTGCCGTGCCCTGTGTCGAAAACCGCCGTTGGGAAGTTGGTAGAGTGACTTATGCAACACTCAACATTCAGGGTTCGTGTAACAACCTGTGCGACACTGCGCCTGACCCACAGGAGTATGCAGCCCGAAATGCAGCTAATATCGCCTGGCTGAAAGAGACCTTTAGAGTGGCAAAGGCACGTAACTCGGTGGCGGTGATGTTGATTTCTCAAGCCAATCCGGGGTGGGATCTCAGCGACGGAACCAGAGCGGCTTTGCGTGACCCAAGAACCCTTGCCCAGACGGACGGACAGCCCGATGGCTTCCAAGAATTTTTATTAGCATTGCGCGCCGAGGTGGTTGCTTTTCGTAAGCCAATCGCCTACGTGCATGGTGACTCGCACTATTACCGCATTGATAGACCATTCTTGGATGCTCAAGGCAGACGGTTAGAGAATTTCACTCGTGTTGAAACCTTTGGCAATAGTGCGGCAACTGGCAACAACGACGTGCAGTGGCTCAAGGTAACGGTCAATCCGCGTAGTCGCGAGGTGTTTTCGTATCAGACGCAGATTGTTCCTGATAATCGGGTTGCGGTTCCGGCTCCGTAAGTTCATAGCTCTGATTAGCACTGTCTAATGAACAACTCCTCTCAAGGGTCATTGTGCATGGGGGGAGTTGTTTTTAATATGAACTTTTAATATGAACTTTTAATATGAATTTGATCGACTTTATTTTTAACGTGAATTCGACAAAGGTTTTCCGCTTCGTTACTCAACGCTTCTGCCCCCCAACCCCCCAATTCTGGGGGACTTTCGGGCAAGATTTCTCGTTCAAAGTCCCCCAGAATTGGGGGATTTAGGGGGCTGCCTGGATCTATAACCGCAGCGAAAGATTCCATCGAATTCACATTGTTTTTAGCATCTATTGTGGCCTTGGTGATTGTCTTGCTGTCTTTGACAAGCTGAATATTGATCTGACAGCACTTCTAATTGTGTGGTTTGGATTATTTGTGCAGAGTAGTGTGTTTTGGAGATGTGTTTTTGCAAGCGATCGAACCAGGTTTGTGGAGTCGCTAGAGCATTCTACAAACTAAAGTACAAGCTGTAGATTACGTCTAACCTGCACACAGAGCATATGCACTTTATTGTTTACTAACAAGCAGCCTGTTCTTTGAATTCAACCTTCTTGATTTTATCGAGAGCTTTTATAAACCCACCGAATTTTGTTTTGCCATTCAAATACCCATTACCGTTTAGAGCATCCGATACGATCGTGCCATCAAATAATGTGATCACAACTTTTATAGAAGTCACGCTAATGACGGGCGGCGGACTTGTGGTTACTTCTATGACCTGAAATTGCTTCATGTTAGTAAAAGGAATCACTTGTCCACTCACTAAAGGTAAACGAGAACCTCCACTAAAGCTGAGAGAATTTGCATCGACTGCAACTGGTGCTTGAGGATTGTCTAACGACGTAATACAAACTGTTTGGGTAGATTTCGGCGCTGGTGTGTTCGTTGCAATCACATCCGGTGAAGACGATGGTTTACTGATTGGCTTCTCAGTATTAGGTGTAACACTCGGCTCAGATGTTGGTTGAGGAGAGGCTATCTTTGCATCAGGTGTTTTCTGAATCCATGCGATTAGAACAGGGCTAGCAAATACAGCAGTCATCACTGTTCCAATCAAAGTGACGATCGCCACAAAGATAGTTGGGTCAAGTTTATTCTTCTTAGACTGATTCTCTTGATCTTCTGAAGATGTCTTAGGCATCAGTAGTCACTCTCCACCTTAAACAGATTTCTTTTAATGGTTGGTATCAGTCCATTTAAGCAATACGGTGCAACAGTTTTTAGACCTGCGAGGTAGATGCAAGCTAATCAGAATCTTACAATGCAACCCTCAGAAGCGAAACTCGCGAACACGCCGATCGCCAGTAAATCGGAAAAGCGGCGTTCCCTTTTGAGTGAGTAGCGTCCGATCCTTGCCCCCTAGTCGCACTCTCACCTGCAAACTATCAAGATTCCAGTTGTCGCCACCAATTCCACCGCTAAAGGTTGTTTCCAACCTAACACCGAGAATATCTTCAGGTTGGAGGGTTGCGGGTAGAGTTCGTGATACAGACTGACTTGAGTTGTCAATCCAGCGTTTGCGATCGTTGATATTATCAAACCGGATGGAAGTACCTGTGCGTAAAATCAGTGAGAGATGGACATTATCATTGCCACCGCGCAAATCGTCACTTCCCGTATCAAACTGAACGACTAACTCATTCGGTCGGTCTGTAACGGTTGGTGGGGTAGCACGTGAGTATTTGGTATCGACAAAGTAGGCACGCCAGCGTTTGTTGGGTTCTTCTGCATAAGTATACATGGCACCTGCCACGTTGGGTTTGAGTGTTAAGATTCGGTTCGGGAAATTGGGGTCATACACAAAAATCGAAACATCTTCCGCATTAGCATTGAGATTGCCTGTGTAGTCACCCAAATCGTACCCGATCGCAAGTACCTGGTGGCTGCCAGGACAACCTTTTGGGCATCCACAATCGCTACCGCAGGATTGCAGACCTAGGGGTACAGGCTGTCCTCGGTCAAGACGCTGGCGCAGTTCTCCCAATCGTCCTCCCCCAAACTGAAGCCCCCAATTGAAGAACTCGCGATTACGTGCCCCACCGGGATTGAACCCATATTCTGCCCACTTATCAATATTGCGCTCGATCGAGTTGACCTGACGATTGTAGAGATAGCTTTGCAGGGTTGTCCCTTCAGCAGGCATGAAGTCTTGCTGCGGAATTTGGCTTCGAGCATTGAAATAGTCAAGTGCAGAATAGGCCATTCCACCGCATAGCCCACTTGTTGTCCAATTGAGTTCGCTAATGAAAATGTTTTTGAAACGGTTTGTGAATTTGAAGCCGTGTTCGTTAGGTTTGAAGCGTGTCATGACAGGTGCTGCGATCGCAGAGATGGGCAGCAAGAAGCTTACAACGCAAGCAGTGGTTGAGAAAAAAACGAGCCACCGAGTCTTCTCATAAAATTTTGAAATCTTTCCAATCGTTCTTGATTCAAGTTTAGTTTCTGTCATATCTGAACCAGTCAAATTGCATTCTTTTTTATGGTTCATCGTTTCCTCCACGTTTGGTAATTCAACAATTAGTTTCCAATAGGTAGATCCCCAACTAAAAGATCAATAGTGTAAGTGCTTGCAAGCAAATGATCATGGACAGACAAAATTCCGAGCGTTCTCATTGCTGATGGGTAAATTTACTTCCAGTATGTGTCTTAGATTTAGCCTCTCGTAGTACCCTTGAGGATAATTTTTAATGGATAAGGCAACTATGCTTCAACAATCTTATAACTGCGCTTCTACAGTAAGTTGAGCAGTCTAATGGCCTAATAAATGGACACTTGCCTTGAGGTTGATTCCCAAAACCTGCGAGTTATTCCGATAGCCTGCACCTAGAGCTTCCTTGAGGAATCTAAGCCGAACTACGTAAATGATACTTCGGTGCAAATCAGGGGTTGCAAAATCTTCAGTATTTCTTATAACTAAAGAGCTTTGTTTGTTCAAAATCGACAGTCAAAAAACGATCGCTCACTCTGCACTAACCGCGATCGCTCCTTCTCAAAAAATTAGGATTCCAAAAAACCAAAAATTTGTGTAAGATATTCCGCAGATGGATCAAGCGCCCCGAAATCTGATCTAGGAAATCAAACTCCGAGGACTTCCATCTAAAGTTATACCAAATTCACTAGTTACTGATACAGATCCTCGCCCCCTAAATCCCCCATTTTGGGGGACTTTGAAACGGCTTCCCTGATAGGTTTTTTTCAAATCTGAGAGATGGAAATCGGTTAATTAACTGATTTTTATGAGTATCATTTGTTGGTTGATTTGGTATTAGGCGTAATAACTTCAGAGGCGTATGTGATTGTACACCGTCAGCTTTGCGGAAGTATCGGATTCTCAAAGTCCCCCAGAATGGGGGATTTAGGGGGCGAAGGATCTATAGCATTAACAAATTGATTGGGTATGACGTGAATTCGATGAAATTGTTCGATACGGTGATTAATCCGGGTAGCCCCTGAATCCCTCAATGCTGGGGGACTTTGAACCGGGAATCTGATCTAAAAGTCCCAAAGTTGGGGGGTTGGGGGGCTGAAGGGCTGATAACGAAGCGATAAATCTCATCGAATTCGGATCATAGCCAACAGAACATAGCCAACAGAGAAGATGTAGAATTCATTAAAGTCTGCATCTTCTCTAACGCGGTAAAGGAAGGGACTGCGATCGAATCTCTTCTACCTCCAAGGCTGGCTTATCTTCTAGTCCTGACAGCGCACCCACTTGAATAACCATCGCTTTCTCGTCGGCCAGTCTTGTAAAAGGCTGAATCGCTTTAATTTGCACCCCTGCCCGAATCAAGGTATAAGCCACCAGTTTGACATTATCTTCACTAACATTTTTGCCATAGAAAAGAATGTTAATTGGAATGTCAGTCACTTCTGGTTTTTTAATCTCCAGGTTAAATCCCAGTTTGGTTAGCGTTGCTTGTAGTGCTTCTGGGTCAACATCTTTGGGATAGTACTCAACTGTAATTGGCTGAGATTTCTGCACCATGATTTGAGTTTGGTCAGGCGCAGCAGGGGTTGTAGAAGGCATCGGAGCGGGTACAGGAGCGATCGTTTCAGATGAGGGCGTTGTCTCGGCGATCGAGCTTCCATCCGTTTGAGCTGCAAGTTTTTCAATAGTTTGACGATAGCTGTCGTTAGCCTTTTTGATCTGCTCGACTCGATAATCTTGTTCTGCGGGAGAACTGGCCAACAGATCTTCGACTCCTTTATCAGTAAAGCCAAACTTCTTAAGTTGTTTGATCAAAACGGCTTTGTCTTGATTGAGTCTTCGCCGCTGTAGATTTAGCCCCTCGATCTGGCTCTTTCTAGCTTCAATATTGGTGTTGAGTTGTTGGATTTGTTGATTGCGTTCGTCGATCGTTTGATTGGCTTGATGAACTGCGAATACGATCGCAACGGTTGCACTGATCAAACTCGACAAAGAGAGAATCGCGCTCAACCGAACGATCTGTTTCGCTCTACGGCCTACGTCTGCAAGTCGCTGATCGGCCGCCTCAACTTCACGACTTTTGGTAATGTATTTGTTCTGTAACTCTGTCGGTATCGGTTCTCTCTTTCCTGATTGTGCTAACCATTCTTCAGTCGATTTCAAATCTTTTCCGCGCAAGAGAAATCCGTCATCGCGTCCGTGTTCCCATTCGATCGCTCGACGCAGTAACCGAGTGTGAGCTTGCACATGCGCTAAATCGGTATTAATTGCTTTAATCAGCTTGCGAAATGCAATGTTAAAGTCATCATTTTCTCTAAAAAAGATCCAATTCAACTCGGCTAAAACTGGGTGTACGCCTGTTGCTTCGCGACGAACGATCGGAATAATGCGTTTATTTAATGCGATCGCTTGTTCGAGTTCCTTGATACATTCTTTAGAAGCGGCCGAATCAGGCGTAATCACAAAAATAAAGGTGTCTGCATTCTCGATGCCGTGCGCGATCGCTTTACGCCATTCTTCCCCAGCCGGAATGTCTTCCCAATCGATCCACGGATCGCGGTTGAGTTTGCGAAAGGCAGCATCCAGGATTTGAACAAATTCCTTATCTCGACGAGAATAAGAAATAAACAGATCATTCCTGCGAAGGATAGAGGGCGAATTAGTAGAGGGCATCAGAGTTTCCTCTCTAGCAGGAGGTCTTGACTAGATACAGGGGCAAACATGCAATTCACGGAGAAGGTCGATCGTAAAGTTCTCCAATCTTGCCCAATCTGATAGAGAAATTAGCAAAACTTGTGACTCCGCAACATCCAGGCTGTGATTTAGGGAGAAACTATGCCAAATGCAGTCAAAAAATCTTTGGGAATCGGTCGAGGGCGCATTGTTTCATCGACCCAAACCCATAGCGCTTTTGCCGTGACTAACAACATTTCTTCACCCTGTCTCCGAATCTCATAGTGGCGTGTGGCGCGAGTGC
This sequence comes from Phormidesmis sp. 146-33, assembly GCF_052939515.1. Classification (NCBI taxonomy): domain Bacteria; kingdom Bacillati; phylum Cyanobacteriota; class Cyanophyceae; order Leptolyngbyales; family Leptolyngbyaceae; genus Phormidesmis; species Phormidesmis sp. 146-33. The sequence continues at coordinate 46,948 of NZ_JBJPHU010000021.1, read as the reverse complement.
CCTTCATCGTTTCTAGCCAAGTTTTGATTTCTAAATTGTCACCTGCGATCGCCGAACTCAAATATTCAATCTCAACTCGCCGCAGCACAAAAACGCCACCCAGTTCTCTGTATCGTTCTAGCGAAAAGCCCAGATGTTCAGAATGCTCGATCGCCGCCTGTTCTAAATAATGTTGATAAACTGCATTATTAACATGTCCTAAAGCATCCATTTCATAATGTCGAACTCGAAGCTGTGTAATAAAAGTCTGCATAAGAAAAGTGATATCAATTCAATAAAGTTTTTCGCTTCATTGTTTAGCGCTACTGCCCCCCAACCCCCCAAAATTGGGGTAGGGTTGATTTATTCTAGGGAGAGAAAAGCGAACAGCCGATTCCCTCATTAGTTGCTAAGAACCATCCAAATGAAAGAATCAGGGTTTTGGGTTTCCTTGATTTTCCCTTAATCAGAATGAATCAGCCCTACCAAAATTGGGGGACTTTAAGACAAGAATTCCAGTTCAAAGTCCCTCACTTGTGGGGGATTTAGGGGGCGTTCCCGAATTTGCAGTCGGAGCGAAGTATTTCGTCGAATTCACGTTAATTAACTCAACTCTTGGGCCAGAGGCAGTCGAGGCGTACGTTTGGTTTTGGAATTTGTTTTAGAGAAGAGTTTGCTGGCTTCCTTGAGATCAACATTGCCGCCACTGATAATCACGCCAATCCGCGCATCAGGAACCGAAATAATGCCTTCGAGTAAAGCAGTCGCGGCCAAGGCTCCAGTTGGCTCTACCACAAGTTTCATCCGCTCCCACAAAAAGAACATCGATCGCACGATCGCCGCCTCTGAAACCGTCACCATATCCTGCACATAATGCAAAATCAAAGGGAAGGTCAGATTTCCCAAACTGGTAGAACGGGCCCCATCCGCGATCGTCGTCGGATTCTCAACCGTTTGCAGCGTGCGACTATAGAACGATCGCATAGCATCGTCAGCTTTTTTGGGTTCAACTCCGATCACCTGACAGTGAGGAGACAGCGTGTGAGCAGCGATCGCGCATCCCGAAATCAGCCCACCTCCGCCACAGCAGACCAGCAAAATATCCAATTCTCCGACTTCTTGAATCAACTCTTGAGCCACTGTCCCCTGTCCCGCAATCACGGGCGCATAGTCAAATGGGGGAATCAGGGTTGAGCCTTGTTCAGCAGCAATTCTCTGCGTCACTTCTTCGCGTTTTTGAGTGGTGCGATTGTAGAAAATAATATCGGCTCCATACCCACGGGTCGCAGCTTGCTTAACCGCAGGCGCATCATCGGGCATGACGATCGTGACGGGAATCTGCAAAATTTGTCCCGCCAGAGCCAACGCCTGAGCATGATTACCCGAAGAAAAGGCCAGAACGCCCCGATTTTTCTGTTCGTCAGACAACAGCGACAGCGCGTTAAAGGCTCCCCGAAATTTGAAAGAGCCAGTCCGCTGAAAGTTTTCGCACTTAAAGAAGACCTGACTGCGCGTGCGATCGTTCACCGTCGTCGAAGTCAAAACGGGAGTCCGATGAGCCGTTCCCAACAGTCGGTTGGCGGCAGCTTCGATGTCAGAGTGAGCGATCGCGGGCAAAGACAAGGATTGATCAGTCATAGGATATGGCGGTTCAAACCGCGCCTACAGGTCGTTGATTTCCCGCCCTTTATTTTCCGCCGTAATAGAAGGCGACTTCTTTCTCTTTGAGAGGGGCAAAGTCGGCTGCGGTGAGCATTTGGTTGAGTTCGTCTTGGGGAATGTGCTTTGCGCCAATTCGGACGATTCTAGAGCGCATTGTATTAGAAACACCGCTCCGCTGACGACCCGCTTCTAGCCCCATGACTTTGGTATAAAGGTCAAGCTTGGAGGTCGGAATAGGCGAACCGTCGAAATCAATGCCCTGAGCGATCGCAACATCGATCGCATCTGCGCCCGTCGTGGACTGCATCTCTGAATTTGTTTCGGGTGACATGTGAAGAGTGATCAAAACTTACAAAGGTATCTTACCAAGCAATGCACACTCCACTCATTTGAGAAAGCAGCGATTCAAGAGTCGCAACAGATACACTGCTAGTAAGAGTTTGGATTGCCCTTTTCCCATGTTCAAAGTTATTACACCTGGATTTTCTCAAACCTACGATCGCTGGACAGATGCTCTCGAAGCAGGCAAATTGTTAATTCCAAAATGCAAGTGGTTTAGCGATATCCGCATTCTGGAAAATGGAGAATTGGTCTGGGTATACAGTCGATCGCATAAATTTCCTCAGTTTGTCGGGCCGGGAACCTACGATCGTTTGGCAGAAAAGTTCTTAATTGAAACCAGCGAGATAGAAATTGACTCAAATCAAGAACACGCTCAATCAGGAGACACACTGGTTCAACAACTTCAATCAACAGAGACGGGAGCAGTCTACACACAGGTCACAATCACAAATTCTGCTGATCAAGAAATGATCAAGCGTGGAGTGCTTGCCCCACAACAGCTTCGCCAATATCAGGGACGGGCATTGGTCGATACGGAAGTCGTCAGGTTAGTTATTCCTCAAACGGTGGCAGAGCAGTTGGGTTTACGAATTCGCGGTCAGCAGCTTGCTCGATTTGCCGACGGATCTGAAGAACTGGTAGGCGTTACAGAAGGCATCATGATTGACTGTGAAGGACGCAATACGACTGATGAAGCACTCGTGGTTGGTGATGAAATCTTGATCGGCCAAGTAATTTTAGAAAAGTTAGATCTCCTGCCAGATTACAAAAATCAATGCTTAATTCCTAATCCTGTTAATCCTGATTATCCGGTGGCGATTATCAAGCGATCGTCTCCCTCCAAACAATAGAAAGACAACCAGTTTGGTAGAAACAGGATGCAATTAGGAACTCTCTACAGAGGAGAAAACAATGGTTAAATCAACAGATATGGGAGCAGTTCATACTCAAGTTACGCTAACCAATGCAGTCGATCAGGGGATGGTGAATCGTGGAGTACTTGCCCCTCGCCATCTTCGTCAACATGAAGGACGGGCACTCGTGGACACAGGAGCCGTCATGCTGGTGATTCCCGCAGAAATTGCAAGGCAGCTTGGACTAGAAATTCGAGGACAACAACTTGCCAAATTTGCCAATGGTGCTGAAGAGCTAGTTGGCATTACAGAAGGCATCATTGTTAAATGCGAAGGACGCAGCACGACTGATGAAGCGCTTGTAGTGGGCGATGAAATTCTCATTGGTCAAGTGATTCTAGAGAAGTTGGATCTCTTGCCAGATTGCAAAAATCAACGCTTGATTCCTAATCCTGCTAATCCTGATTATCCGGTGGCGATTATTAAGTAGCGATTTGCTCCACCAATCAAGCCACATCTTAAACGTCACTTTCATAAACATCAGTGCATTTATGGAACTGGTTACCCGATCCTCTAGTCAACAAAGAATGTCTGAACGTTTTACAAGTCGCGGTCGGGCTGTTGCCAACTCGTTTGTATGTTCGCAAAGCCAATGCGAAAGGAACGTGAAGATTTTCTAGATTAGCCTGAAAACTAAAAATATCGAGGCAAATTAAAACTACATCGTTTGTCATATCTGATACTAAATACATCCATGATCAAACCCCACCAGTTACTCGTTGCGCTTGTATTGTCTACAGCAGGTTTAGCTGCCAATTCTCTAAACGCCAAAGCTGCGACGGTCGTTCCCCAAACCACGTTGACCGATACAGGGTTTGAGCAGCTCATTACCACAGGCAAATTTACAGAATCCTTTGTGGCTCAAAGTCGCATCGGCAATAATGCCACCAACGGCACTCAAGAAATCGATCTCCTAAACCCTAAAAACAATCTAGGGTCTACCGGGTGAGTTATGCTAGTCAAGCACTAAATTTAGGAAGAGCTAACGCATTTGAGGAGCTTTGAGAATTCTTAACCCCTACAGACTGTTTATGGTGAACGTATGCATAATGATTCCGATAGACCCACAATCTATTGCCCGTCGATCAAAAACAACGTCAGTGGACAAGTGGGCAAGCGGTTGATTTCTCTTTGGAGTATGACGGCTCTTTGGTGAAATACATCGTCGGCAATCAAACTATCAGCAGTAATGTATTTAGTGGAGCTGTGAGCGATATCTTCTTCCGCACTCGTGCTGCCGCTAACAGCAGTATGTTATTGAGCAATCTAGTTTTCAGCGATGCCAAGTCCACAAATCTAGCAATCACGAATGTGCTGTCGTCTGGTTCTATCTCCAGCGATGTTGATTATCTGCAATTAAGCAAGATATCGGGCGCATTCAAGCTAACTGGTAAATCGACGATGACCTGGGCAGGAAACAGACCCAACAATTCTGCGCTGGCCTATCAGCTTAAAGTGGGCACCACTCCCATCCAAAAGAAAGTCCCCGAACCGGGAACGATCGCCGCCCTCATGCTCATAGGGTTAGCGATCGCAGGCAGCAAGAAAGCCAAAGCGGCCTAAAGACAGTCGCGATCGACGCGATCAATCTGCACATCAAACATTACAACAAAGGTGCCGTCGGGAATCTGTTGCCGTAAAAAGTACATATGACCGTCGGCATCGGCGCGTTTATGAAAGCGATCGACCACCACTCGCTGCATTCTCGGTAATACAGCACTTTGCAAATAGATGAAGTACAAAAATAAGTGATTAAAACTCCCGGAGGATCGGGCTTCTTATCAATTTAACTGTGCTTCACTAACTAGAAATCTGCTGTAAGCGAACGATCGCCCAACACTTCAATCACTCCCGATAGGTCACAGAAATCTCTGACGCAAAATCACTACGATCGGCGTTGTATGTCATGATTTACTTACCTAAAGTTTGCAGCCGTGCAGTTGCAGACTCTTGGCGGGGCGTGTAACTGCACTTCAGTTTTCTAATAGCCGTAATTGTTTGCTGTGCGCCTCGAAAGTTTCTCAAAGCCCAGATCGAATTAGATGAACAGCGATTGAGTGCGATCATCCCCATATAGATCTTGAAACCATTCGTGACCATCTGGCGGTAATTCCTCTGATTTGTGCGGGAGGGTTGCCAGCGGGTGCGATCGGGCAACTGCCTTTGAGAGGGCGTTTTTATTGGCTGGTAGCGCCTCGAAGTACCATCATTCAGACTTCACGGGTGCATACTGGACTTTGCCAAGATCTGCCTGCCGTTCTTGACCGTCTCCTGGATGCAATGGTGCGCCCGTCACACGACTGCATTCAATAACACATCGGCACCATCGCGAACGGGATCAGTGCAGGGCAGTCCGGTTTGTTGTTGAGTTTGAGCGATCGCGTCCCTCGCGGCTGCTTCATCCAAATGGGCTGTATTCAATGCAATGCCTGCAACTTTTGTCGGTGCAAACGATCCACCTGCGGCTGCCACCGTTTCATAGAGGTGAATTACAGTTTCAAGCGGTGGAATGGCAAAATCAGGAAAGGTGCGAATGTGAGTTTGTCCGGCTCGATGCACCAAAATCAAATGGGTCGCCTGACTGCCTCGAATTAGCGGTAACGTTGCGGTTGAAGCCGGACTGAGTAGAGAACCCTGTCCTTCAATGTGCAAAATGTCTGCCTGATTGCCATGACGCATCACCAACTGTTCGACTGCTCCAGACGCAAAATCCACCCGAATTGCATCTAACGGAATGCCATCGCCCGCGATCATAATGCCAGCCTGACCTGTGCCCAAAAAGCGCGATCGCAGCCCTCGTTTTTGAGAAGCCCGATGTAATTCTAAACTCGTCGCCATTTTGCCAACGCCCATATCCGTCCCCACGGTAAGAACTCTGAGGCAGGGAAGCGATCGCGCCACTCCACTTCCTACTTTTAACCCCGATGGCTCTTGCCGAATGTCCCAAATCCACTGCCCTGGTTGTAATTGATTTTGCAGTTCAGGAATTGCCGACATTCGCGTATGCAAACCGTTCATAATCGACATGCCAGCCGCGATCGCTTCCTTCAGTTCCGAGAGCCAAGCATCGGGCAACCGTCCGCCAGACGGCGCGATACCAATGGCTAATACCGTCGGTTGATAGGCTAGTGCATCTAAAACAGAGGCTACGATCGGCGCATCACAGGGAATATTCGTAAGCGATTGCAACGATTCTCCTGCACAGTCTGCATCAATGACAGCGGCGATCGTGTCTGGCCGATAGCGAATTAGAGCCAGTCCCGTTTTTCCCTGAGTTCCCCGAATGCCTTCATGGAGAAGAACTGCAACCCGATCGATGTCCGTCAGCATAAACTAAACTTGGTCAGGATCAATACCTAATTCTCTCAGACGAGTGGCAAGGCGATCGGCCCGTTGACGTTCTTCTTCGGCTTGCTGTTGAGCGACGTGGGCTAACTCCTCAGCTAACAAAACCAGATTGCCTTGTGAGTCTTGACACTCCCCGGCGTGAACGCACGGGGATTCTTTAATCTACGAGCCAACTTGCTCAAGCAGGATTGCTCCAGCCAAAGTAGAGGTCGATTCTCCTAAAGCGTTGCTTGGTTCAAGACCAAAGGTTCCGGTATGCCCTACCGTACCCAACCCCCGGCTGAGGATGTTTCTCGCTGCATTGTGGTCTCTATCCAACACACACCCACACCGACAAACATGAGTGCGCGTACTCAAAGCTTTCCTGACCACTTCACCGCAGCGAGAGCATTCTTGGCTGGTGTATTGAGGATTCACGGCTATCGTGATTCGTCCAAACACCTTTCCAAAGTATTCAATCCAGACTCGGAACTGATACCAAGATGCGTCGTTAATCGACTTGGCAAGACAATGATTCTTCACCATATTTTTGATTCTCAAATCTTCGTAGGCGACTACATCGTTAGATGTGATGACGCACCGCGCCAGCTTAATGGCATGGTCTTTACGCTGCCGACTTATTTTGAGATGGCGCTTACCTAAAACCTGTCTTGCTTTCCGCCTGTTGTTTGACCCCTTCACCCTGCGAGAAACACGTTTTTGGGAACGCTTGAGAACTCTTTCACCTTTACGGAGAAAGGTCGGATTCTCAATCCTTACGCCCTCTGAGTCAGTGTAGTACTCTTTCAAGCCCACATCTAACCCGATAGTGTTTCCCGATGGCTCTAGCATCTCTGAACGATTCACATCTACGCAGAACTGAACGTATACGCCATCTGCCCGTTTTACCAATCTCACCCGTTTAATTTGGTCAGGTTGATAGAAATGCAAATCGCGGGTTCCTTTCAGTTTCAAGCGCCCAATGTTCTTTTTGTCCGTGAACGTGATGAACTTCTTATCGTCTGCCAACTTCCATCCAGAGGTTTTGTACTCAACCGAGCGACAATCTTTTTGGAATTGCGGAAACCCTTTCTGACCGGGGATTCCTTTCTTGCAGTTTTCAAAGAACCGATTGATGGATGACCAGGCTCGTTCTGCACTGGCTTGCCGAGCCATGCTGTTAAGTTCATTTGCAAACGGGAAATTCTTTGCTAACACCGCGCAGTATTTTTGCAAATCGTTTTGTCCTGTCCCCTTAACATCCATCCACAGCCGAATACAGCTATTTCGGATGAATTGGGCAGTGCGAATTGCTTCGTCTACTGCTTTGAACTGGCTTGATTTCCCGTATGTTTTGAACTCTAAGACCAGCATCGTTTTGACCCACCCACGATATTCTTATATTAGCACAGTCAATATAAGATGTATAAGATGTGTTGAAAATCTCTTGGTCTGCTGCCTGAGAGATTGGCGCGATAGCGCCGTTGCTCTGCATCCCCGTCCTCAAGGAGCGGGGCTTTCCGCAAAATCTCGGTAAAGTCGCAACCAGGAACAGCCTCCCGTCGGAGGTTCTCGCCGAATACTCCCGTGCCAATTGCCCAACCAGAGTCCAAGTTTTTCAGACCAGAGCCATCCTTGAGAATTGGGAGTCAAAGGCTGATAACGCTGTGAAGCATCCAAATGCCAACCTTGTAGAGAGGTGGGGTCAAATGGATTGTAGACAAAGTAGTCTGCGGTGCGAAAGGTGCGTTCGTAGAGGTGTCTTTTCTCGTTGAGGTCGATGTTAGCAGTAGATGGGGACATGAATTCGACGATCACATCAGGGTAGCGTCCTTGTTCTTCCCAGGTAATCCAACTGCGCCGCTCTCGATCGCCATCCACCTCCAGAGCCACAAAGTAGTCGGGCCCTCGAAAGTCTCGATTCATGGCTTGGTTTTGGCTGTAGTAGACAAACATGTTGCCGCCTGCAAAGTAGTCTGTCCGGTGACTGAGGGCTTGTAGGGTTGAGTCAATCAACACATTCATGGCGATGCGGTGGCGGTTGCTTTCCAAGGGTTCTCCGTCGTCGTAAGGCAGATCGGTCGGCGGTGACGGAAATTCCCATTCTGGGTCAGGCTCAGGATCAGGCTCATAACCAGCTAGAAAGGGTTCTTGGGGGTTGAGCGGGTTGGTCAGGATGGGTCGAGTGACATAGCCGTTCTCCTGTGTGTCACAGTCTCTTTTTAGTATAAGAACTGGGTACGCTAAAGCAAATCTTAATTACAGGGCAAAATGTTAGTTCAACAAAAGATGAGAGTTGTTGTTGCAGCGTTATTTTTTGCGATCGCAACCCCTTACTCCGAACGTGGAACTGAGCAGGCTGTAGCGGCTAATGTAAAAGCAGAACTTGCACAACAATCACCCGTTTCTGATAAAGAAGAGTATGTGACTCGTTTATTTGATTTGTCTGGTAAAAAGCTCGCTGAGTTTGAAGGACGGATGTATCGCTTTAGTCCAGATGGGCGGCGACTGGTAACCGAATCAAGATTTGGGCTGGGGCGCTTTTTTTTGTTTGATCTATCTGGTAAAAAGCTGCTGCAACTTGAAGGAAGCACGCTAGAGTTTAGCCCAGACGGACAACGAATTGCTTTAGGCGGTAAAGATTATTTTCAGCTATACGATGCACTAGGGCGCAAACTGGCTCGACTACCAGGAAGAACTGCGTCATCGCCTATGTTCAGTCAAAATAGTCAACGAATTGTTACGCTTACAGATGATAGTGCCTATTTATTTGATGCTTCAGGTTGGCAAATGGCTCGAATGCAAGGGCTATTCCTTGACTTTGTTAGTGGGTTTGATGCGACTGGAGAACGACTAATTCTAAATCGATTAGATTCCACAACTTGTACTTTGTTTAACTCGTCGGGTCAGACGATCGCTCAATTGCCAAAAGCATGTGCGGGTGTTAGTCCCAAAGGACGAAGATTCTTCTCCTCAGTCGGAACTTTGGATGAGCCATCCCTTCACCTGTATGACTTTTCGGGTAAGAGAATGGCTCAACTATCCGGTTTTTTTGGCATCTTCGATCGCAGTGAACAATTCATTCTGACCACTGATTTTAGAGAAGACTCAAGCTACTTATACAATGCGACGGGCAAAAAGATTGCTCAACTGCAAGGAAGAAATGGAAGATTTAGTCCGACTGGTAAGCGGTTGGTGACCATTTTAGGCAATACAGTTTATCTATATGATGTGTCAGGAAAAGAACTTGCTCGCTTGCCAGGAAATTATGCTGCTTTCCTACCGCAGGGTGATAAATTTGTAACCTTTCTAACTGGAAAGAACAAACAACCCAACGATATTTCTGGTGGACAAAGCCGCTTGTTTGATGGCTCTGGTCGAGAACTTGCCAAAATGACTGGAGATCTTTCTCCGGCTGAGATGGTTTTATATGGGGCTGGTGGCACTCCACTCCCTTCGGAAGCGATCTACAGCAAATCTTTCTCATTCTCAAGCCCGGATGGACAACGTTTAATTACAAGTGATTCTCAAAAAAGCTATCTCTATAATTCATCCGGTAAACAAGTTGCTCAACTACCAGGACTTGCTCCAGAGTTTAATTCAACTGGTCAATTAAGTACTACTTCAAAAGAGAAGATCTACCTATTTAATCGCTCAGGTGTCAAGGCAATGGAAGTTCAGGGCGAGTTTAAAGTTTTTAGTCCTGATGGTCAGCACTTGGCGATCGTCGAAAAAAGGGAAAAGCCGTAACTTCCTCTTGAACGTTTTGAATGGATTATCAACTTGTAAGTTATCAACTTGTAAGCTTCTCAAAGTGCGTTAGCGGTTTCTCAGTTTTACGCCGATGCCAGGGAGATTAGTGGGGACGACGCGACCGTTTTGGAAGGTAGCCCCAATGAAGGGATCGTCTGATAAATTCAAATGACTGTCTAGGTCGAGGTGATCCGCTAACGGCGACAGGTGAGAGAACGCGGTGTTGAGTAACAAACTGTCAGAATAGCAGCCAAACATCACCTTAAAGCCAAAGGCTCTGGCCGCGTGAATCATGCGTAACGCTTCTGACAGACCGCCTGACTTCATGAGTTTGATATTGATGCCGTGAGCGCGATCGACCAACAACGGCAAATCCCGACTCGTCCAGCAGCTTTCGTCCACAAAGATCGGCAACGGGGACTGATAGTAAAGCTTGGCTAGATCAGCTTCTTGTCCTTTGGGTAACGGTTGCTCAATGTAAGTTACGCCTTGATCTGCCAGCCAAAATGCCATTTTGAGCGCGGTTTCTACTGTCCAGCCGCCATTGGCATCAATACTGATTTGCGAAATCTGAGGAGCCGCTTCTTTGACGGCCAGCAACATGGCGCGATCGGCTTCGATTCCTTCTGGACTGCCCAATTTCACTTTCAAGGCTTGAATTCCGAGAGATGGTTCGGCGACCCCTTGCGGGTAACTCGAAGAGATCGTGCCTTTGCCCAACCAATCTAATACTCGCTGTCTTGCCGCTTCTGGAGAACTGATGCCGACCGTCACTGAAGTCGGAACAATCTTCTCTCTTTCCAAGCCCCACAGTTGCCAGAGCGGGAGGTTGATGGCTTTGCCTACCCAATCATGTAGGGCGACATCGAGCGCGGCACAGGCGGCAGAGGGCAGGTGAGACTGCTGGGCTAGTTGGTCGATGCGGCTACGTTCGAGGGGATGCAAGGATTTAAGTAGGGGTGCGATCGCTTGGAGAGACCGCGCAATTTTCTCGGTGGTTTGGGGCTGTTCTCCGATCGAAAACGGCGACGCTTCTCCCCAGCCTTCGATGCCATCTTGCTCAATTCTAATCAGGACATTCGTGGTTTGGGCAGTGGTTCCGCGACTAATGGTGAGGGCAAACCGCTTATGAACGGTAAAGGTTTGGATCTGAATTTGCATTGTTAGAGAGTTCGATTAAATTGCCGTCAGGGTCACGCAGATAAATCGAGAGAAGTTTGCCCGTTGCGCCTGTTCGCTCAATCGGCTCTCCGAGAATGTCTACCTCGCACGATCGTACATGACGAATGATCTGCTGCATTGGGATTTGGGTGATGAAGCACAAATCAGCAGAACCGGAGGTTGGATGGAGTGCTTTTGGCTCAAATTCTTGACCAACCTGATGTAAATTGATTTTCTGACAACCGAACTTTAGGGCTTTACGATTCTGTCCAAATGTAATGACTTGCATTCCTAAAACTTTTGTATAAAATTCGCAAGTCACTTCAATATCTTGAACATTGAGAACTAAATGATCGAAGCGATCGACGTTCATAAAATTTTTGTATTACTTAATCACGGCAACTGGATAATCAAGATTCTTTGGATTGGGAATTAATCGCTGTTTTTTGCAATCTGCCAGCAAGTCTAGCTTCTCTAAAATCACTTGACCAATGAGAAGATTATCTTTAATAGATCGATAATGGCTTTAACCTAGCACTCTAGACTCAGAATCTTCTCAAATCAAGGGTTAGACCAGAAGCCGCTATAATCCAACTATCGAGGCGATTTTACGCTAAAGCTTATGAATCTCCCAATCACCAAAAGTCCGAGTCAGCCTACCGTCAAGCGTTTCACTGTAGACGAATATCATCGTTTGAGTGAGCTTGGTTTTTTTGCGGAGGGCGATCGCATCGAATTAATCCGAGGAGAACTGGTCTATATGGCAGCAAAAGGAACTTCTCATGAGGTCTGTTTGACCAAGCTGATTCGAGCCTTGCCTCAACTGCTGTCCGACCGTGCAACTGTAAGATGTCAGTCTCCTATTATTCTCTCTAACAGTGAGCCAGAACCCGACTTTACGATCGTTACAAATCGTTCTGATGACTATTTAGAGTCGCATCCAAAGCCAGAAGATGTATTGTGGTTGATTGAGCTTTCTGACGCTTCTCTGACGTATGACCAGGAGACAAAGCTAAATCTCTATGCAGAACACAATATTCAAGATTATTGGATTTTTAATCTACTCGAAAATGTTCTAGAAACCTATCGTGAGCCTTATCAAAAATCGCAGGGATTTGGTTATCGAGTTAAGCGGGTCTTGTTGCCAAATGAAGGGCTTACTCTTCCTTATTTCCCTGATCTAACGCTGGATTTGTCTAAAGCCTTTCCGACCAAACTCACTTGATCATCGCAACGGGGGAGTCAGGGCGACCTGGCACCAGACGTTGATCTTTGCAATCTGCCAGGAAATCTAATAATTCCGTGACTCCAAACAGAAGTATCCTAACTCTTCCTTCAGTATAGAAAGAAAGTAGAAAAGAAAAAGAGACGCAACGAATTACGCCTCTCTTACAGATGATTCAATGATTTGAGATCAAGAATTAGTCACGACCGTTAATCGCAATCAGCAATCGCAGAATGAACACAAACAGATTGATGTAAGTCAAATACATCGACAGCGCAGCAGGGAGATACTGTTCATCGGTGTAAGTGCGCGGCAGAATAAAAAAGTCAACCACCGCAGAACCGACAAATAACAGAACACCAATCGCTGAGATAGCTACTTCTAAGAATCCAGGAGTGTATATCCCAAAGACCGATAGAAGGAACTGACCCAACAGCACTACACACAGCGCGATGATGCCTAGCTGAATCGTTTTTGACAGCGCCATCCCGTCTTTTTCGGACAGATTGGAGCCGATCGGTTTTGCTGCAATAAACGTGACACCACAGCCCAAAGCCGCAAATCCTACTCCTGCAATCCCGACTCCCGAAGTTTGCAGTGCCAAAAAGACCAACCCACTCAGGGTATAGCCCGACAGCAAACTATAAGTTGCCAACAACGGCAGTGCAACGCTATTGTTTCCTTTTTGGGCAACGCTAGAAGCCACGAAAAACAAAATCAATTCGAGAATAACTGCCCCAATAAACGTGGGCATAAAAATCTGCGGATTGTTGGCAATGACTGTCAGACCGCCGTAAGTGCCCAACGCCGTGAGCATCAGACCGCCGCCCAACCAGGGAAGGGCATTGGCAATCACGTTAGGGCCGACGAGCGCCTGCCCCTTCGCATCGCGGATCGCTTGACGGAAATTACTGGTATTACTCATGTGCTTCCAGGTAAATAGAGTTTGTCATTCTTCTATTTTCCTCCGATTTTTGAGAATCGACCAAAAAGTATCAAGAAAATAAAGGATGTGAGCCTGTTACAGTAATGCTCGTTGCAGCAGCCACAATTGAACTGCTCACTTACATCTATTTTTTGCTGCCTTTGTCTAAATACACCTTATGGATATAGCTATCCTATTTGAGTTGTGAGAACTTGGTTATCAACATTGTTGCTGCCATAAGAAAATTTACCTTTAACCCGCGCCCCCAAACTTGTAGCCCAGCGACGCATTGATGCCATACCTCAGCCTAAAGTCAATTTCAACATTGATCGATCGCAGGGTGGTTTGCTTGAAAAATCTGGCGTTTCCACTGACTGCTCGATAGAAGCCCGATCGCCGTTGAGCAGATGTAGACGGGAGCGTTTCTAAACTTTGGGCAACCTGTGTCTGAGCCACGATTGGTTGAAGCGCGTCTTGAGTGTGCTGATTCAAATCTAAATAGCTTGTCAGGATTCGTTTGAGTATTACGACTCGCGACGGGTCGAGCTAATTTTGAATTCTAATAAAGGTCTGAAATTTTTAAAGATTTTGTAAAAGCTCCCCTCAACTTTGGGTTTTAGAACTGTCATCCCGTACCATCTCCTGTAAAAGATAGGTCAGTAAAATTGCGGCCGCTTCCCTTTTAGAGTCAGCACTTTTGCTGAGAAAAGTTCGTGGAGTGCGTTGATCTACTGAGCTTTAGCGAATTCAGCCATGTGGCAATTAAAAAGTAGTTGAATAATTAAGCTCTCTATTGAATCGGGAAAGAACTTATGGTGATTCGTCAACCTAAAGAAGCTGATGAATAATTGGCAAATCAAACTGAGAAAAGTAGCGGCTCGTCGCTCCAAATTTCCGCTTCCCCGGTACGTTCACACCCTTGCCGAAATCGAGCCAGACCTTTTGCAGTCCCATCGCATCAAAGGAATCATTCTCGACTTGGATAATACAGTGGTGTCAGAAGACGATCGCTACCTCGCCCCCCACGCCGAAACCTGGATTGCTACAGCCCAATCATTGGGATTCAGCTTCTTCATTCTCTCCAACGGTAAACGTCAGCACCGCGTTGATTATTGGTCAGATCGCCTCAAAATGCCCACCCTTAGTCCTGCCCGCAAACCCTTTCCGCGCAGCTTTCGACGCGCCCTGCGATCGATGGGGCTACCCTCCAGTCAGGTTGTGGTGATCGGCGACAGTTTGCATACCGATTTAATTGGGGCGTGGATTGTGGGATGTCGATCGATTCAAGTTGCGTCTCTCCCCCATCCGCCTCGCTGGTGGGAAAAAATTGCGGGCTGGCTGATTCAAAAACCCTACACTCGACCTCAAGAACTATGGAACTTTTCGGAGCAGGAATACTCTCGTAAACAGGTTTGATGACGACGATCTCACCTCAACTTCTCGATCCAGGGTCAACTACTAGAGTCAAGCAAATGATTTCTACCATGCTCAAAGACATCTCAAAACCTCGCCAAGATCTGCTGGCGGTGATGCTGGTTGGAAGTGTGAGCGGGCTGATTACTTATTGGCTGGCTCATCAAATTCCCGCTAATCTTTACAACTTCTTTGATGTTTGGTTTCAAGCTGATCTGCCGCTGCAATTTCAACGGGCTGCCTACCCAGTTCACCAAGCTCACTACACCAAGCTGCACCCCTTGTTTTCGCTGGTTGTCTTTCCGGTGGCTGCGGTGTTTCGACTCATTCCAGGGGTTGACGTGATTGAGTCGATTCGGCTGTTGGTAAGCCTGGTAGCAGGGGTTTGGAGTGGCGTTCTGTTTCTGGTTGTGCGAAATATGGGTTGCCGTTTGCTGGATGCCAGTTTGTTGACCTGTGTGGCGATCGTCAGTGCGACTTCTCTATTTTGGGGAACGATTTTAGAAACCTGTCAGTTTGCTGCGTTGGGATTTTTGCTAACGTTTTGGGTGGCGTTGGTCAGTGAATCTCGTCCCGTTTCGCCCATCTGGTACGTTGTTGCGAATGTCGTTGCGTTAGGATTTACCATCACTAACTGGCTCACAAGTATTATCGCTACGCTGATCTACAAAACCTGGAAACCTGCGCTAGGCATTCTATCAGCAACGGTAGGTCTGGTGCTGGTGCTCTATGTGATTAAAGGTCTAATTTTGCCAGTCGGATCGGCAACCATGCCACCTGCGGCTCAAGCTTCATTGACGCTGACAAGTACCGTCTCTTCAGAATCACCCGTCCAAAAAACTCGGCTTAAATTTCTGACCGTCCCTTCTCCTGAGCGCATTGGGCAAGTTTTGGGTGCTGCGATCGCTCACACAATGGTTATGCCAGAGGTTATGCCAGAAATCACAAAGCTCCCTCACGCCAATTCTCCCGAACTGTTGAGCATCCAGCGGTCGCGACCGGGATCAGGCAGTGTTTTGGGCGGAGTCGCTGTCGGGTTGTGGACAGCCATTCTGGGTTTGGGCGTTTGGAATTTCTTTAAGGTCGATCGTAACCCCCGATTCAAGCTCGTTCTAGGAGCGTCTGTTGTGACGCAGTTGGGACTCTTTATTCTCTTTGGCGAGGAAACCTTTCTCTATGCGCCTAACTTTTTGGCTCTGTTGCTGCCCGTTGCCGCCCTGAGTACGATCGGTCAAACTCGTAAAGTTGCCCTGGGTTTGATTCTTTGTCTATTGCTGAGTGCAGGCCTCAATAATTTCTGGCAATTTCAAAAGACAACCGCCCTCCTAAACCAGGCTCAATACAACGCCCTTGCGTCACGATCGTCTTTCTAGTCGTCCGTCAACAATGCAGTGAGAAATCTTAATCCCCCCAACCAATAGAAGCAATTCCTTCCTCCCTCCTCCCTTCTCCCTCCTCCCTCCTCCCTCCCCCCTTCTCCTTCCGCCAAAGTACCAGCATCCTACTTACCCAAAACGCCCATGAACTTCTCACTTATTCTCCTCACAGCCAGCGCCCTGATTTGCGGCATCGTCGATGCAGGCACCCGCCTTCGAGGAGGTTCGTTTAGCATTCAAGCTGGTTGGACAATTTTACTGGGGGTGTTCAGCCTCGCGTTTGTGGTTCTACGAGCCAAGATCCCTAAGCAAGTTATAGGGCCAGGTGCTCTACTGATGGGATTTCTCAGCTTAGGGGTCGCCTCACTTGTATTTGACCCCGCCGCCCTCAATCTTTCTTTGCGCGATCAGGCTCAAAGTCTACTGGTGTATTGTGGCTTTGTTGGGTTGCTGCTGCTGGGGGCGATCGAGACTTATCGAGCAAAAGATCAGCTTTGGTATTTGCACACGGGATTCCATCGAGCTTGTCAGTGTGCTGGGCTGATTTATGCCGCGAGTCTGGTCGCAGGGCCGGGCAGCAATCTATTTATTGGGGCGCGATCGTTTGCGCTGTTTGCTTTGATTGCCGTCTCCTGGTTTTTGGCCAGCGCCCGTTACCGATACTCCAAAGATTTGCTGTGGGCGATTATCTTGATTGCCTTGATTGGCATGAGTTTGTCACGCACCGCTACTGTAATCGCGCTTGTGATCTTTCCGTTCTCACGAATCTCGCCGCACAACTATAAAACCTGGATCAGATTCTTTTTGTGGGCAGGCTTTATTGCTCTGGTTGCTTATCTAGCCTTCAATTTTGTTGAACCGATTCGGGCACGCTTTACGGAAGTAGGAGACAGCGGTCAAATTGGGGGCATAAGCCTCAACACGTCGGGGCGAGAATATTTATGGCAGGCGGTGCAAAACTCGATCGCCAGAGCGCCGCTGTTTGGGAAAATCATTGGGTTAGGGCCGGGCGCGACCTCACTGGTGATTGAAGGGGGACAACCTCACAATGACTATTTGCGGCTACAGCATGATTTTGGCTATCTGGGACTCAGCTTTTGGGGACTCGGCTACGCTTGGCTCATTGCCATCACGTTCAAATCCTGGCTGTGGGCCGATCGCTACGATCGTGACAATGCCCATGTTCAACTTGCGGCTTTTCTGGCGCTGGTCAGCATTGGTCTTTCGATGGTTACAGACAACGTGATTGTTTATGTGTTTGCGATGTCTCCTCTGGGGCTATTGACCGGAACGGCGATCGGTCTGCAAGCAGCGCACTACAGAATGAGAAATCAATATCTTCAAGAACTGCGATCGCTGCCTGACGAATCTGAGACCGAGGAGTGGACAGTCGCCGAGCAGCCTTAAATCAGTCTTAAATGAGGGCGTATTCAACACGGCAAATTGTGAACCAAAATGCTTGTCTTAACGTGGATTCGATCAAATCTTTCGCTGCGGTTGTGAATCCAGGCAGCCCCCTAAATCCCCCACGAGTGAGGGACTTTGAACCCAACATCTTGTCTGAAAGTCCTCCAATTTTGGGGGGTTGGGGGGCAGAAGCGCTGAAGAACGAAGCGAAAAAATTTCATCGAATTCACGTCAAAATTGGCAGCTTGGAGAGCAGAAGCCGTCAACAACGAAGCGAAAAATTCTCATTGAATTCACGCTGACTTAGGTGAGTCTTTAGAAGCTTGCGTGAGTTCCTGGTAGATTTGGGTGAATCGCTGCTCCTTGCTCTCCAAGCTGTAGGCTTCTCGAATCCGCTGCTGTCCGGCTTGACCCATGCGATCGCGCAACTCTGAATTATGAGCCAGTTTTTTCATCGCCTGCGCTAAATCTTGAATCGCTTGCTCAGGAGATTGAGCCGCTACCTTGATTCCTACTTCATTTGTCACCATCTCACCGGGCCCGCCTAAATTGAGACAGAGGATTGGGCGGCCCGTCGCCATCGCCTCAATGCACACCCATCCGCCTGAGTCGTGCAGACTGGGATGCACCAACACATGAGATTGCCCTAACTTTTGCAGGGATTCTTCTCTTGACAGGCGCTCCCAAAACTTAACCTGGTGGGCAATGTTCAAAGATTCTGCTAAATTTTCTAGCCGCTGCTGCTCTGGCCCGATACCCAAAATCCAATACTCAGCGTCAGGGAGATTGGCCTCCGCAAAAGCCTGTAAACCCAGGTGAAACCCTTTCCAATGCAGCAATCGACCCATGCTAATAAAGCGGATCGGCGCATCTTTGACCGCAGACTGCTGTTTTAATTGATTGATTTCTAAATCAGGGAGGCTGAGAGCGCTCATCACTTCGACAGACCGGGCCCCCAGCTTGTACAGTCGTTTTGCGGTGTCATCGGTGGTGGCCCAGACGATCGCGCTTCTCCGAATCGTCATCTTCACAAATGGGTCAAACTCTCCTATCCGTTGGGCGGCCGCCCGCACAATTTCATAGATTTTATTCTTGAGGCTAAAGTCTTTCCAAAAAGGCTGAGGCGCTAACTCTGCACCACCCACCGGCCCCAACACAAAGGGAATCGGCAGCAGCGACAAAAAACTGGGACTTTGATATTTTCCATAAGTAACATGGTGGACGAGATCAAACTGGATGGCTTGATGCAGCGATCGCCCCACAAAATATGCCCAGATCTGCCACAAATAGTAGTGTAAATGCACCCCCACTAAAGGACGTTTACCTTCTTGACTCCAGTCATAAACCCAGCCCAGCGGATCAAGGTAAGCCACCTTAAGATTGGGAATCGGATTTTTGGCCAATTCTGCCTCGATAGCTGCCCGATGGGTATTGGAGGTCAAAATGCAAACCTGGTGATGCTTGGGGATAGCCTGCGCCATGTTCCAACCGATTCCTGGTTCAGAACCGCGGTTTGGTTCACAGGCATAAGCAGATAGCAAAATTTTCATAAACGTGAAAGCTAAATGACTAAAAATCAACTCTGGCAGGCAGATGAGACGGAGACGATTTTGTAGAAGTTTGAGAGTCCGAAAAGCCACAAAGAGACTGATATTGCTCTAGAGCACGGGCGGCGATCTGGTTCCATTGCAGGTACTCTAGCGCATAGCGTCGTCCTCGCAAACCGAGATTCTGCCACTCACCGCGACGCTGAAATAACTGCAAAAGTCCGGCTTTGATTGCCTCAGTTTCTGGTGCAACCACGACTCCACACCCACTCGATTGGACATGGGGCGCAATTCCCGCAACTTCTGACACCAACAAAACGCGACCCGCTAACATCGCCTCCAATGCGGACAAACTGAACCCCTCAAATCGAGAAGTCAAACAAAAGATATCGCGATCGCCCATCAGCATAGAGGGTGAGTTTTGATAGTCTGCTTCTAAGAAGGTGACGCGATCGTGAATGCCGAGTCGAATGGACTGGGTTTGCAGGGAGGCGCGATCGCCCCAGTCCGGCCCCTGAATTTCGAGCGTCGCGTTTGCAACCTGGACAATCTCAGCAAAGGCATTCAGTAAAATATCTAATCCTTTGTTGTAGGCATCTAATCGACCCAAAAAGAACAGTCGAGGCGGGCGATTACTTGTCCAGTTCAGCGTCGCTTCGGGGTGAACATCCTGGGGTGAAAAACCGTTGGGGACTTCCACGATCGTGGTGGCAACGCCCAGGTGTCTCAGCCATTCTCCATGTCGGCAATCCAAAACCTGCACGGCCTTGGCCTGTCTCAAAAGCCGCCGCTCTATCAAATACCAATATGTCCACTTGAGAAAAGACTTGGTGCCAAAGATGGCTGGATGGTAGGGATCGTGAGGAGCAACCACATAGGGAATGCGCGATCGCATCAAGCAGCGAGACATCGCATAGACGCTAGGGTGAAAAATGCCGTTGAGAATTACCAGATCTTCAGCATAGATGTGATGTTGAATATATCGCTTGAGGGCAGCAGAAAGGCTCAGAGACGGATGAGTGTTGGGACTTGCAAAACAGCGAATTCGGTAGCCTGCTTCTGTCTGAAAACACCCCGGTGTTGTCCCTTCACAGAGAATCGTCACACTCACCCCACAAGATGCCAAACCCGATGCCAAACCGTGAACTGCCTTAGAAGTGCCCTCATGAGCAGGATTTTCCTGAGCCGGAAAGTGCTTGAGATACAAGTAAAGATTCATTCAATCTGACCCATTTTGCGATCCCTTCCATCCAAGAAAACAATCCCAGGAAGCAGTTCCAGACACCAACGCCTGCGGTTTCCTCCCTCCTCCCTCCTCCCTCCTCCCTCCTCGCGCAGCTCTCCCTCACCGGCCCTTGTGAGCAAATTCTACGACCTGAGTTAGAAACTGGGCAACTCCTTCAGGCTCATAGTTTTCGATGATTTGCTGCGATCGCGCTCCCATCGTTGGCGCAAGATTGGGATCTTTGATAAACCGACTCATCCGTTCTGCTAGTGCTTCGGGGTCATTGGGATCGATCACATAGCCGTTTTCACCGTCTGCTACCATCTCGGCGGCTCCTGCACAGTTTGAGCAGAGGATAGGTTTCCCAAACACCATTGATTCCAAAACGACCATGCCCCAGGTGTCTTCTAGCGTTGGCAAAATAAACACATCGGCGTTGCAGAAATAGGAGCCAAGCTCGTCATAAGCGACCCACCCTTCCCAGCGAACGTTGTCAAGTTCTCGATTGCGGCTGAGGATTTCTAGCTCATCGCGATCGCAGCCATCCCCTACCACGACCAGCGTGTAATCTTGATAGCCCCAGGCTCGCAAAACGGCACAGGCTTCGAGCAACAAATGTAAGCCCTTACGACGAATCAGTTGCCCAACAAACAGAAAAACTGGGCGTGAGGCATCTTTAAAGCTGTCAGGTTCTCGCTCTTTGACGCGACCCAGGAGGGCTTGTGCGTCGGGCACTTCATAGGGTCGAGCAAAAACGCGCTCTGGCGGGGTCTTGAGAACATCAATCAGATAAATCTGCCCTGCGTCGCTGTTAGTAATGCAGGCATCCGTAAACTGAATCATGCGCCGCCGAAAAAACAGCCGAATCGGATCGTCTAAAAAGTCAAAGGCCGGAGAACAGCCCTCATAAGCAATAATGACGCGCCAGCCCGCGATCGGCTTTAACAACAGGATCAAAAGCGTCCACATTGAGAAGCCACTCGCAAAAATCACATCGGGTCTGAACCGCAGCAACTGGGGAACAATGCGAGGCGAGGCAACGGTGATATTTCGCACATATTGCCCAGTGTCGGCTTCGGTCGGAATGAACTTTGTCTCTCCAACAATCTCAACCGTAAAAGCGTTCTCAAACCCTGGGGCAAACCCAGTCCAGACTCCTGTAAAAATCTTGGTCTGCTTGATTCGCTTAGTAAACTGAGTAAAAACCGGATGCCAGTAGCTACCCAGAGCCAGCGAAGGAAACACCCACGCCACCTTGAGATTGGCAATGTCTGACTCGATCGGGGTTTCAGGATGGGGTAGAGGCGAGTTAGTGGGCGACTTTGCTAGAGCGTTTGAGGCTGACCTGTCCATATCGTTTCAAAAATAACGTTGGCGAATCGTTGGGCTGAGTTTTGGGCGGCGAATGTCTGCATTTTTTGGCGATCGCCCATCTGGTCTATGGGGTTTCGCAATAGAGACGTTATCCCGTTTGCAATGGCGTGAGGGTCAGTAGAATCGACGGCAACTCCTAACTGGTGGCGACGAGTAATCTCGCCCATTAGTCCATAGTTGGATGCTAAAACAGGCTTTTGAGCCGCAGCTGCTCTGACTAAAATGGCGCTCATTCCTACATGGCGCTGATAAGGTGCCAGTACCGCATCGGCTAGTTGAAAGTAAGGCTGAATGTCGCGATCGATAACAAACTGATGAGACCCCACAATCTGAACGGGCAGCGATCGCCGAAGCGACTCAATCTGACCGTCGAGTTGAGATTTTTCTGCGGGGTCGATCGGGCCGACTAGCAGGAGACAGAGTTGCTGACAATCTTCAGGAGGGAGTCGCGCGATCGCCTCTAGTAGCTGATGGATGCCTTTGCGCCCATCCAATGCACCAAACAACAAAAAGACTTTTCTGTGTGGCTCGATGCCTAAGCTTACTTTCAGGCTATCTGTAACTTCAAGCGGTTGATCATAAATTTGCACAGGATCAGGCAAATAGACAGGCTGCACCTTGGTGTGAAACTGCTCCCAGTGTTCTAGGACAAAGGGATCGAGACAAAACAGGGTTTGCAGTTGAGGATTAGCCAACACGCGGTTCATCAAAACCTTGTCGCGCAACTGTTGTGCCCAATCGTGGCGAGACGAATGATTCTCGAAGCTGGGGTAGTGAAACGTGGGACGAAAATAGATTCCAGAAAACGAGCAGGGCAGCGTCGCCCCCAGCGCTAGAGGAAACTGTCGAGTGTCAAAGTAGGGGATCAGACAGTGATCCGATTTCAGCGTTGTTGCATAGTGCCGCAGCAGCTTCCATTCTTGAAAGGCGCGAACGAACCGAGATCGGGCCGACGAGCGAGGACTAAGAACCGCCGCCTCTGAGGGAGCGATCGCCCTAAATTGAATTCTAGAATGGTCTCCCGCTTCTGCTACGACCTCTGAGTGCCGCTCCAAAAATTCTGGCGAAACCACGACATCTAGATGCCCGATCAGCGATCGTTCTCGCCAATAGCGCACGAGATGCTGAATGTATCCCGGATAGTGCCCGCCAACCGAAAGCTCAAACATCATCAGCCGCGAATCAGGGGTGCGGTTTGACTGAGTATTCAGAGTTGGGGGTTGAGTGTTGAGCGACCCTAAAGCCTCCCGTTCTTCTGGGCTGCGATCTCCGACTTCAGGCATTAACATAGCGGGATTGCTCCACCGTGACGATTTCTTGCAGAATGTCGGTAACGCTGCGCGTCAGTTGCCAGTTGGGAAAATGGGCTTTAAGCTTTCGCAGGTCGGACATGTAGCAGATGTGATCGCCGATGCGGTTTTCGTCCACGTAGACCCACTTCATTTTGCGATCGGTCAGCTCTTCAACCACGTCAAAGGCTTCGAGAATCGAAATGCTGTTTTCTCGGCCGCCTCCCAGGTTATACACTTCACCCGGACGGGGACTGTTGCGAAACGCCTCAAACGCCTGGATCACGTCGTAGCTGTGAATGTTGTCTCGCACCTGCTTCCCTTTGTAGCCAAATACTTTATAGGTGCCGCCGTTAATTGCGACTTTCACCAGGTAAGAGAGAAACCCATGTAGCTCAACGCCCGAATGAGACGGCCCGGTTAGACAACCCCCGCGAAAGATGCCTACATTCATGCCAAAGTAGCGTCCATACTCTTGAGCCACAATGTCGGCTGATGCTTTAGAAGCGCCAAATAGGGAATGGAGGCAGCGATCGATGCGACAGGTTTCTGGGATGCCGTGATAGTCTGACTGGTTGGCATAGTCGTAGCGCTTTTCGAGTTCTACCATTGGCACTTCGTTAGGAGCGTCGCCGTAGACCTTGTTGGTGCTCATGTGGATGAAGACCGCTTCGGGACAAAACTGGCGAGTCGATTCTAGAAGATTGATGGTGCCGAGGGCGTTAACTTCAAAGTCGAGAATGGGAATCTGGCAGGCTTTGTCGTGAGAGGGTTGGGCCGCACAGTGAATGATCAAGTCAAACTTGTGAGTGCGAAATAGCTCAAACAGACTTTCTCGATCGCGGATGTCGATCGTGTAGTGTTCAAACTGGCTGGTTTTTTGCTGGAGACGGCTTAAATTCCAGGTAGTGTCGCCTTGAGCGCCAAAAAACTCAGCCCTCATATTGTTATCGACTCCGACGACGTGATGCCCCTCCCGATCGTAATATTCCACTGCTTCAGACCCAATCAAACCACTCGAACCCGTCACTAAAACTCGCATCTAAGATCACTCCTGGATTCATTACGGAATAGATTTCACCCTGGGAAGAACGATCTGCCTGATTGAGACGAGACGCGATCGCTGAGAATCTGCGCCCAGAATTGTTCAGGGATTCGCCAAATGTCTACACCAAGTAACGCTATTAAATCAGCCAGCTTTGTGATTTTGCTAGGGATTGTCGGCGGTTTCACTGCTTCTTTAAGGAATGAACCTGACACTTTCCGGTAAATTCACGAATTCTGAACCCGGCTGACTGTAATATTTGTGACAAAAATAAAGAGAGTGTAAGTGTGATCGCGTAATCAGGTTTGACTTACCCTATCGCTTTTTGTTTAGGGTAGAACTGTGACTGGGTTAACAACCTATTAAATCTTTGACGCTAAAAGGGTTTGAAATAACCGTTGGTAGCGATCGGCTTGCAGCTTGACGCAAAAGGCTCGGAGGGCTTTTTCTCGTGCAGATTGAGAGAGGAGTTGGCGGCGATCGTCCGCTTCTAGCACCCAGGCGATCCCCCGCGACAGATCCTCAATCTCAAACGGTTTTGCCAGATAGCCATTTTGCTCGTGATCCACAATATCTCTCAGCCCGGTCGCGTCAAAAGCCACAACAGGTGTGCCACAGGCTAACGATTCAGAAGCCGTTTGCCCAAAAGACTCTTGCAGCGAAGGCACGACCATCACATCGGCAGCAGAGTAAGCCAGCGCCAACGTCACATCGTCTGCCAGCTTGCCCAGGTAGTGCGTTTTGAAGTCTAAGCGGGCGGAATCAGACTGAGATGTGCCAAACAAGACCACTTCACTCTGCGCTGCCCAACCCGACTGACTCAAGTTTTGTAAAGCGGGCAACAAGAGATGAAATCCTTTGCGCTTGTCGGTCATGGCTCCGGGTGCGCCAAACAAGATGAGTTTTTTGTCCTGTGGCAAATTCAGAACTTCACGCGCGATCGACTGAGGAATCGGACGATATTTTTCGGTATCTAATCCGCCGTTGATCACCTCGATTTGCCGCTCTTTAAACAGAGAACTTTTAGCCGCACAGTCGGCAATCCATTGACTGGGAGCGACCAGACTTAAGTTCAACTGTTTCCAGGCACGGGACTTGCGCTGCCAAATCCAGCGAGACAGATCAAATTCTCGATGACTTGCCAACTGAGGGCAACTTCCGCAATTGGACTGGTAACGATCGCACCCTTCGTTGTAGTTACAGCCTCCCGTCATCGGCCACAGGTCGTGCAGCGTCCAGACGAGCGGTTTGTTAAATTGGGCGATCGTTTCGATTTGTAGAAAGCCGTTGCAAACCCAATTGATATTGACCACATCGGGATTGATTTGGCGTACCGCAGACCGCAGATTGTCAGGCAACCACTGGGCTGAAAAAAGTGTCTGAGTTTTGGGATAGAGCTTGAGGGGAATGCCATTTAGGGGCGGCCCAAGCTTAGTCAAAATCGTTTTGTGAGCGGTCACCGTCTGATCACTGCTAAAGCGATCGCGCACCAGCATTGAGGAATCTACGCCGATCGCCTGCAATCCTTGATGAAGCCGATATGCGCCCCGTGCTGCCCCTCCGTTGATATCAGACTCGTTGAGCAGTAGCACCTTCATAATTCTTATTTAACGTTCTCAGTGAATATTTTGATTAATTTTTAATCAGTGGTGGCGGCTTCAGAACTTGGAGCAGAGGGATAGGCGGTTGTTACAGGAATGCTGCGAATCGTTTTTGAGGGTTCTGGAATGAAGGGAGTCCCCCAGGTAAGCTGAAAGTATTTTCGCATCAAGCGACGAAGGCTTCTACGAACCAGGCGATGGGGCACCCAAACCGTCGAGGCGAGAATATACAAAACGCCCTGTTGATGAACCTGAGCATTAAAAATGCCCTGCTCAAACCCCAACGACCAGATTTCCAGCGCTTCTTTTTTGAATCCTTCACTCGCAAGGGGGTCAATAAACCCGAAGTAAAGCCCACCAATTCGGTGTCTGCGCTGTTTGGTTAATAGTCCTGCTCGATCGAGATTTTTCTGCAATTCAATCAGCAATTTTTTGTGAGAGTTGAGATGCGCCGTGCCTCGTGCTTTGTCGCTGACTGATCCAGCGTGACAGACTCGCCAAAAACAATCTGGATAAGGGAATTTTTGATAGTTGAAACCCAACGCAAGCGCACGAATATGATATTCGACATCCTGCCAGCTTGAGAGTGCTTCATGCCAATCCCCCAATCGATTTAGAGCGTCTTTTCTCCAAATTGGACACATGGTTTGCCAGGGCAAATCAAAAGAGAGAAAACGATCGACATCTTCGACTTCTTTATCCACATTCAAAAGTAGCTGTAAGTCGTTAGGATGCTCTCGAAAGATGATGCAGGGAAACACTCCAAAATCAAGTTTGGGTGACATCTCCATACAAGAAAATCTCTTTTCTAAAGCATCTTGGGACAGACAATCGTCTGAGTCTAGATAAATCAAATACTTGCCTTTTGATAATCTCGTTCCCAGGTTGCGACAGGCAGGTGCGCCCGAAGGTGTCTCAGACCGTTTGACATAGCGAATTCTGGGATCAATTTGGTTCAGTTGAAGAACCTGTAATTCGGTGTCATCTTGAGAACCGTCATCAACGACTAATGCCTCCCAGTTTTCAAACGTTTGCTGCTGTAAAGAAGTTAGCGCTTCTAGTAACAGAGTCGCCCGATCGAGGGTGGGGATAATGACAGAAATCTCAGGTGAATTCATGGGCAATTGTCAAGTTTTAAGCAAGTTTTGAACCAGCATTAGGATTGAGCCGAAGCCTGTTTACTCAGCACGACCTCTTGATAGCTTCCTGACTTGGTAATGCGTCCTTTTTCAACTTGATAGATGCGATCGCAATGTTCCAAAGTTGTCAATCGGTGAGCAATGAGAATAATTGTTTTGCTGCCTCCTAATGATTTAACGGCTTCACTGACTAAACTTTCGGTCTCATTATCTAATGCGGCCGTGGCTTCGTCTAAAATGAGCAGTTGGCGATCGTGATAGAGCGCTCTAGCAATTCCAATTCGTTGCCGTTGCCCCCCTGATAACCGAACGCCTCGTTCTCCAATAACGGTGCCGATTCCTTCAGGCAGTTGCTCTACCAACTCAGTTAATTGAGCGACTTGAATAGCTTGAATTAGCTTCTCTTGATTGATGAGATGGTCGGGAACTCCAAAGGCAATGTTTCGCTCTAACGTGTCGTCGATCAAAAAGATAGATTGTGGCACATAGCCAATCAGATTTTGCCAGGCTCTAAGATTGTTGTAAACAGAAACGCCGTCTACTTTGATATCTCCACTTTCTGGCGTTAGTAGTCCTAAAATGACATCGACTAGCGTTGTTTTCCCGGCACCCGATCGCCCAATCAGCCCAATTGATTCTCCTTTTTTTAAGGTTAGAGAAATTCGATCCAGCGCCTCTTCTTCAACGTTGGGATAGCGATAGGTAATCTGATCTAAAACAAGCTGTTCAGAAAATGGCATCGCCTGTTCTTCAGATCTTTCTGGTAACTTTGGTGACTGCTTTTCTAGAGACTGTAGATCAAAGTAGAGCTTGTCCATTGAGTAGCTGGCATATCGCACATCATTGAGCGAGTTAACCACATTGCCAACTGCTGGCAGCAGGCGAATAGAAGCCATCGCAAAGATGCCCAAAACCGAGCTTAAACTTTGACTATTTGCCGGATTAAAGACTAGAAAGATGGCGGTAAAGCCGACTAAGAAAGTGATGAGAAAGGCTTCGATCGCATAGCGAGGCAAATTAGTAAACGACATGTGCGCCGCACTCGAAACGGCAAATCGATCCATCTGAACGCTGGCTTGTTCTTCAAAGTAACCTTCACAACCAATCACCCGAACTTCTTTGAGTCCACCTAAACTGTGATTAATAATTCGCATCATCTCTTCGTGGGACTCCGATCGTTCCTTCCCCCAAAAAACGAGCTTGTGTCTAAACTGATAAAACAACCCAGATGCCAACAACACGATGCCAATAATAATAAACATCGCCATTGAATTGGTGCTAACTAATAGAAAGATGATCGCCAGCGTGACCACACTATTAGAAATTGCAAACAACATCGGCATCACAACTTTGTAGCTAAACAACTCAGTTTCGTTGAGCATGTTTTGCATCAAGGTCGATGAATTTCGAGTGAGGTGATAGGTGTAAGGGGCTGCTGAGTAGGCATGAAGTAACCGAGTACAAAGCTCTCCTCGCTGCTTGAATCCAAACTCAAAAATGTATCTTTGAATGTAAAAACTCAAGAATGACTTTAAGTAGAAGATTCCAACCACCACCAAGCCGACCGCAATCAAAAAATTAAACTCTTGACCTGGTGTAAATCCAAAGCGTTGATAGAGCCAACTCAGTCGCTCATTTTGTTCAATAAACTTCAAATTGGTGGCGATCGAAATGAAAGGTCCAACCAGTCCAATCCCCAGGGTCTCTAATAAAGAAGTAAATATAAATAGAGACACGAGCAGAAATAATTGGTTTCTTCGTTCTCCCAGAAGATAGAAAAACTTGGACAGATAACTCATCATCTGGTCAGCACCTCATTGCTTGTAAAAAATAGTCCTGTTGTGAGTCTCAATTTAGCAGCGGTGTACTGGGGAAAGTTGCCACTTTTCATGGTTCATTTTCTATGAAAGGCCTCTCAATTTGACAAGACTGAGCAGGGTAATTACGGAAGATCTTCAAGGAAGTCAGCATGATTTGTAAGCCACATTTTGGTTGGCGAAAACCTGAGTTTTCAAGACTTTAATCGATTTGATGGCCTTCTAAAAACGTTTCAACAGGCGCAATTGCTTCAAAAATGACTTCACTTGATCTTCATAGAGGGGTGCACTGCTCAGGGGGTCTGATTGGTTTGCTCAGTATATCAACTACCACAGAGGCAATCGTGTTTTCTTGGAGTAGAAAAGAGGCTTTCTCCAAACATAATGTATTTTTTCGGTAAAGACCCCGTAGAAGCACTGGCTTTTCTCACGCGCTTTTTGATAATCGTGGAAAGCACAGGTCATTCAGTTTCGCGATCGCCCCGTTTCTCAATTTGCGATCGCGCTCATACTCAAGTTGCATAAATTTTAAGCATAAGTTTTAGCAATCATGCTGCATCAGAAGGATCTCAGATGATGGATCAAACAAATAATCGTACCCGTGTCAGTATTGGCATTCCTGTTTACAACGGGGATAACTATCTGGAAGCGGCAATAGACTCGCTGCTCGCCCAGACTCTCAAGGATTTTGAAATTATTATTTCAGACAATGCTTCGAGCGATCGCACTGAAGAAATCTGTCGATCCTACGCGGCAAAAGATGCCCGAATTCGCTATTACCGCAACGAGGTCAACCTGGGAGCCGCCCCCAACTTCAACTGCCTAATTGACTACGCTCAGGGAGAATATTTCAAATGGGCTGCCCACGACGATATTCATGAGCCGACCTATCTAGAGCGCTGTGTCGAAATTCTTGATCGCGACCCCGGTGTGATTCTCAGTTATTCATGGACGCGATATATCGACGATCGAGGGCTGCTCTGTCCTGAAGTGTATGCGTTTGACGGCAAGCTGAGACTCAATTCTGAAAAGCCTCACGAGCGGTTTCACGATATTGCCTGCACTCATCAAGAATGCTTTCCGATCTTTGGGCTGATGCGGTTGAGTGCTTTGAGACAGGTGCCTCTCTATGGTTCCTACGGTCACGCAGATGGGGTGTTGCTGGCTCGAATGGCGCTGTTAGGTCGATATTACGAGATTCCAGAATATCTCTTTCTCTCCAGGCAACATGCAGAGCAGTCCTGTAAGGTTTTTGCCAAGGAAGACAGCGACTACGACTACTTTGAGTATGCTGCCTGGTATGACCCCTCCAAGACCGGAAAATTTACCCTGCCGCACTGGATTTTGTTTATCGAATATTGCCGAGCGATTTTGCAAGCGCCCATTAGCTTTTCTGAAAAAATTACCTGTTTTCGCCAACTCAAAGTTTGGGTCAACTGCTATTGGACACATATGGTGAGAGACGTTTTGGGCGCGGTCAATTACTCGCTTCATTCTCTCAAGCAGGGCATGAGCCGTCATCAGCCTTCTCAAGCAAATTAGCCCAACCCGTCCGGTGTCGTCAAACAGGTCGATTTGGATTTCTAACTGCGATAGGGGAGTGATGAAAACGATCGCGTAGCCTTCTAAGTCATCAGCCTGGAAGTCACAGAGACCTTAGAAAAAGAAAAGAAAAGAGAATTTTTTGGGCGATCGCTTTCAAGTTGGTCAGAGGATGTTAGCAAGAACGCCCACTTTTCTCAATTGGCTCTGTACAATTTCTCCATAAGATGATCAATTTGGTGTCAAGTTGTTGAAAGCTGCCCCCCTCAGCGATGTGGAGAAAATACCCAGATGACGCAGACAGTTCGTGTAAGCATTGGCATTCCTGTGTATAACGGTGAAAATTACTTGGAGGCAGCGATCGAGTCGTTTCTAGCTCAGACGTTTAGCGACTTTGAACTGATTATTTCGGACAACGCTTCGAGCGATCGCACCCAAGAGATTTGTCGAGAATACATGACAAAAGATGCGCGAATTCGCTACCACCGCAATGAGACCAATATTGGAGCCGCTCGCAACTATAACGGGCTGGTCGCGCTGGCAAGCGGCGAGTATTTTAAGTGGGCTGCCCATGATGATATGTGTGCGCCAACCTATCTAGAGAAGTGCGTTGAAGTGCTCGATCGCCATCCTGACATCATCAACTGCTATCCGTGGACTCAGTTTGTAGATGCAAAGGGTGACCCTGATGCGCGTCACTATGATTACGATGGCAAGCTGCGACTCAATTCTGAAAAGCCTCACGAGCGGTTTCACGATATTGTCTGCACTCATCAAGAATGTTTTCCGATTTTTGGGGTGATGCGAATCAGTGCGCTCAGGTCAATTCCCTTACACGGGTCGTATGGTCACGCGGATGGGGTGCTGCTGGCGCGATTGGCGCTGTTGGGGCGATATTATGAGCTTCCAGAATATTTATTTCTCTCCAGACAACACGCAGAGCAGTCCTGCAAACTGTTTGCCAAACAGAATAGCGATCAGGATTACTTTGGCTACACGGTTTGGTTTGACCCCGCTAAGTCGGGTAAATTTATGCTGCCGCGCTGGACATTGTTTATTGAATACTGCCGATCGATTCTACAAGCCCCCGTCAGCAGCGCCGAAAAAATGGCCTGTCTGGGACACATGCGCGAGTGGCTAAACTGCTACTGGAAACACATGGTGAGAGATGTTTTGTCCGCGACGAGCCAATTGTTGCAGGTCTGGAAGTCCGGAAGCAGTCCACCCAGCCCACCGAAACCATCTCAAGTCAATGGCTAAATCCCAAAATCCAGCAGTGGTGTCGCACGGGGTTCATTAAGTTTGCTGTGACAGCGTGCATCGTCAACAGTTTGGCATACCATTTGTGGGAGTTTTCATGAAAGTCGCAATTTTGGCAGGCGGATTGGGTTCTCGTCTTGCCGAAGAAACTGAAACCAGACCGAAGCCAATGATCGAGATTGGAGGCCGTCCGATTCTCTGGCACATTATGATGCACTACTCTACCTATGGCTTCAAGGACTTTGCGATCGCCCTCGGCTACAAAGGCGAAGTCATCAAAAAGTACATGGTGGACTATTGTTCGCTTAACAGCAATCTGACGGTAAATTTGCAAACGGGACAGATTGAACTGCACGGCGGCGTAAAGCCAGACTGGACGATCGACCTGATCGACACCGGACTCTCGACTCAAACAGGCGGACGAATCAAGCGCCTGGCTCCCTATATGGGCAATCAGACCTTTATGCTGACCTGGGGCGACGGCGTGTCTGATGTGGATCTGGATGCACTGTTGGCGTTTCATCGATCGCACGGAAAATTGGCGACTCTGACCGCGGTGCGGCCTCCGGCGCGGTTTGGCCATCTGCAACTGGATGGAGAGCAAATTGTCGAGTTTTCTGAGAAGCCTCAGATCGGAGAAGGCTGGATCAACGGCGCGTTTTTTGTGTTGGAGCCGGGAATTTTCGACTACATTGATGGCGATACAACCCATTGGGAAAAAGAACCCTTAGAGCGGTTGGCTAGAGATGGGCAGTTGATGGCTTACAAACATACGTCTTTTTGGCAATGTATGGACACCATTCGCGAGAAGAAAATTCTCGAAAGCCTCTGGGAAAGCGGCAAAGCACCTTGGAAAGTTTGGGGAGATCAGAATGCGAGTTTTGTTAACGGGGCACAAAGGCTACATCGGCACAATCATGACACCCCTGCTAATCGCAGCCGGGCATGAAGTCGTCGGATTTGATAGCGACCTCTATCAGCGCTGTACGTTTGGTGGCCGTATTCCCGAAATTCCCTGTCTACAAAAAGACATTCGTGACGCTGACGCGGCTGATCTGGCGGGATTTGAGGCAGTCATTCACTTAGCGGGATTGTCGAATGATCCGCTGGGCTATTTGAATCCTGACCTGACTTACGCAATCAACTACGCAGCCTCAGTGCATTTAGCAAAGCTGGCAAAATCAGCCGGGGTGGAGCGATTCATTTTCTCGTCGTCTTGCAGTAATTATGGAGCGGCGGGGGATACGCCTGTGAATGAAACTTCTGACTTTAATCCTGTCACGCCCTACGGTTCTTCAAAAGCGATGACCGAGCAGGAAGTGACGAAACTGGCAGACGATCGCTTCTCTCCTACCTTTATGCGAAGTGCGACGGCCTATGGAGTTTCGCCTCGATTGCGCTTTGATCTGGTGTTAAACAATTTAGTCGCGTGGGCCTTTACGACGGGCAAAGTGTTGATCAAAAGTGACGGCACACCCTGGAGACCGATCGTTCACGTTGAAGACATTTCTCGCGCCTTTCTCGCGGTACTGTACGCGCCTCGTGAACTGGTTCATAATCAGGCGTTTAACGTGGGACGGACAAGCGAAAATTACCGGATTCGAGACATTGCTGAGATTGTGAAAGCAACCGTTCCGGGATGCGAAGTAGAATACGCCGAGGATGCGGGCCCTGATCTACGCTGCTACTGTGTGGACTGCGACAAAATCGCTCAAACCCTGCCTGAATATCAGCCCCAGTGGACGGCCCAAAAGGGAGCCGTGGAACTTTACAACACTTACCAAAAGGTGGGGCTAACGCTGGATGAGTTTGAGGGCGAAAAGTATAAGCGGATTGCTCACATCAAGTACTTGATCAATGATGGAATGCTCGATTCCAATTTGCGGTGGCAGAAGACGACGCTAACTGAGACGGAGTTGTAGAATTCACCCATGAGTCATCCTACTTGCCGTTCCTGTGGCAACCCTGATCTCGATATCATCATTGACTTTGGGCAAACGCCGCTTGCTGACGCGCTACTTACCCATCCCCAACAGCCCGAACTCACCGCACGGCTCGATTTTGCCTTTTGTCCGGTCTGCTCGCTAACGCAGATTACAGAAACGGTGCCGCCAGAAATTCTGTTTTGTCGAGACTATCCTTACTTTTCCTCGGTTTCGCCGTCGCTGATGGAGCATTTTGGGCAGAGTGCCCGATCGCTGATCTCATCCCGGCACCTCAACGCTAACAGTCTGGTGATCGAAGCCGCCAGCAATGACGGTTACATGCTCAAAAACTTTGTCGAACAAGGCATTCCCGTTTTGGGCATCGATCCCGCTGACGGCCCAGCAACGGCTGCTCAAAAGGTAGGAATTCCCACGCTCAACACGTTTTTTAATCAAGAATTGGCGCGAGACCTACGATCGCAAAACAAAGTCGCAGATGTCTTTTTAGCGAATAATGTGTTAGCCCACGTCCCCGATCTCAACGGCTTTGTCGAAGGGATTCGCACGATTCTCAAAGAGACGGGAATTGCCGTAATGGAAGCTCACTATGTTGTTGATCTGGTCGATCACGGTGAATTTGACACCATTTACCATCAGCATTTTTGTTATTTCTCGGTGACAGCGCTCGATCGCTTGTTTCGTCGCCACCATTTATATCTCAATCATGTGGAGCGAGTTTCTGTCCACGGCGGATCGCTGCGCGTCTTTGTCGAGCCTGTAGAAGCGGTGCGCGAATCGGTAAAAATATTATTGGAAGAAGAAAAGAATCGTCACGTCGATCGCCTGGATTATTATTTGAACTTTGCCGATCGTATTCAAACCATCCGTCAAGATCTGCTCGCCATTCTGCGGGATCTGAAGCAACAAAATAAACGAATCGTAGCCTATGGAGCCGCCGCCAAAGCAACCACGCTACTCAGTTATTTTGGCATTGACCAGCAGCTAGTTGATTACGTTGTAGATTTGAATCCGTTTAAGCACGGACGATACATGGGTGGAAATCACTTACCGATCTTTCCGACTGCCAAACTGTTAGCAGACCAACCCGATTATGTCCTGATTTTAGCCTGGAACTTTGCCGAAGAAATCATGCGCCAGCAAGCCGATTATCAGCAACAGGGCGGTCAATTTATCATCCCAATTCCATCTCCCAAAATTGTTTAATCGAGAGCAATCGATCGCTGCTTAAACTTGACACTTGTGGGTGTTATTGATCACTAACCCTGTTTGATCAGCACATACTTATCGATCGTAGAAGCCATACAACCAGAGCATTTTAGGCTTTCTCAACGAATAAACTAACGCTTCCTTTGCGCCTGATTTTTCATAAGAAGCTGCCATATCAGCGAAGTGTGGCCGACAAGCCTTTGACACACAAAAGCTCCAGGATCGCCCCTATACTCACCTGAAAAGGAGGCGACAAACATGGATGCGAAAAAGTCAACTCTGGTTTCGATCGTCATTCCCAGCTACAACAATGCGTCATTTATTAGTGAAGCGATCGAGAGCGTCCTTGCCCAAACTTATCGTCCCATTGAAGTGATGGTCATTGACGACGGCTCCACCGACACCACGCGCGAAATTTGTGCCCGCTATCCCTCAGTTGCTTATCACTACCAACCCAATCAAGGGGTCAGCGTTGCCCGCAATCATGGGCTTGAGAAAAGTCGCGGATCGCTCGTACTGTTTCTGGATAGTGACGATCGCCTGCTGCCTGACGCGATCGCCACCAACGTCGCCTACCTGCAAACTCATACGGACGCTGGCTTTGTATTTGGACTATCGAGACCCGTTGCGGCTGATGGCGCACTAATAGCCGACCCACAAGAGCCTGTTGAGACTGCCAATTATCAAGCACTGCTGCAAGCCAATTTGGGGATTTGCCCCTGTGGAGTTGTGTTGTTTCAGCGTAGCGTTTTTGAAGCGATCGGGCAGTTTAACCCCGCCCTCAGACTGGCTCAAGATTATGATCTCTATTTGAGAGTTGCCAGAGCCTTCCCCATTTATTGTCACAACCAATTAATTGCTGACTATCGCCAACATGCAGAAAATGCTTCAAGCCAGGCCACCCGGATGCTCAAGGCAGTTTTAGGCATCATCGATTCTCAGCAAGACTACATTCAAGCTCACCCCCACTACCAGGAAGACTCCGAAATCGGCAAAAAAAACTGGTCAAAATTTTTGGGATCTGTCCTTGCAGGCAAAGTTGGAAATGAAGCCAGAGCCAAGCGATTTGTACCTGCTATACGCACAATGTTGCTGCTAGTACGCTACCATCCCAGCGCTTTTCTCCAGTATCTAGGAAAGCTGAATCGGCTCATGGCTGTCTCGCTTCAAGTCAAAAACACGAAGAACAAGGTGCTTATCTTTAAATCGTCTGTGGACTACAAACTGAATGGAGTGGAATCCCTAAACTGTTTCCTGACAAGGCATTTTGAACAAGACACGCTAGACATTTTTAACCGTTAACAGAGTGAACCCTTCTAATTTTTCTGCATGTATTTTGAGTAAAGACTGTGCAGACTTGGGTAAAGATTACGTAGAAGTGCCGGACGTTGACTAGGAAATTCAGTAGAAGTACCGCAGACTTTAGACAGATGTTTAGAATCGTCCGAAGTTGTTAACGGACAGCATTGACTCTGGTAAATTAGGCTCGGCAAGTTGAGTCAAAACTTCCTAATTAAACCAGGTGATCTGAATGTTTTCCACTGCAAGGTGCACTGTCTATGAATAGTTCGAGTTGTCGATTTTGCGGATCTCCTCTGCACCACACCTTCGTTGATTTGGGCATGTCGCCGCTGTGTCAGACCCACATCACCCCCGAAGAACTCAATCATATGGAGCCGTTTTATCCGCTTCATACCTATGTTTGTGACAACTGTTTTCTTGTGCAGTTGCAAGAATTCGTCAGTCCCCAGGATATTTTTACTGAGTACGCTTACTTTTCGTCTTATGTAGATGCGCTGCTCAAGAATGCCAGTGACTATGCGGATCTGATGGTCGATCGCTTCCACTTAACCCCCGACAGTCAGGTGATCGAGATCGCGAGTAATGATGGCTATTTGTTGCAGTATTTTCTCAAAAAAGGAATCCCCGTTCTTGGTGTCGAACCTGCGGTCAATGTGTCTCAGGTGGCGATCGATAAAGGCATTCCCGTTGTCAATCGGTTTTTTGGGAAACAGACGGCGATCGACCTGGCCGATGAGCGCGGCAAAGCTGATTTGCTGTTAGGCAATAATGTTTTGGCCCACGTCCCCGACATCAATGATTTTGTCTCTGGGATGAAAGTTTTGCTCAAGTCTGACGGCGTGATCACGATGGAGTTTCCTCATCTGATGCGTCTGATGGCGGAAAACCAGTTCGATACGATTTACCACGAGCATTTCTCTTATCTGTCTTTCACAGTCGTCGAGAAGATTTTCGCGCATCATGGGCTGACGCTGTTTGACGTTCAAGAAATTCCCATTCACGGCGGCTCGTTGCGAATCTATGCCCGTCACGCCGAAGACAGTTCTAAACCTGTGGGAGAGCGCGTTACCGAACTTTTGGCACGAGAAGACGCGGCTGACTTTAACAAGCTAGAAACCTACTTTACCTTCACCGAGCAAGTCAAAGAAACCAAGCGCAAACTGCTGGAATTTTTGGTCACTGCGAAACAGAAGGGCAAAACGATCGCAGGCTACGGCGCTCCCGGCAAGGGAAATACGCTACTCAACTACTGCGGCATTCGGACTGATTTTCTCGACTATACGGTCGATCGCAACCCTTACAAACAGGGCAAGTTTACCCCCGGAACGCATATTCCCATTTTGTCGCCTGACCAGATTCGAGAAACCAAGCCCGACTATCTGCTGATTTTGCCCTGGAATGTGAAAGACGAAATCATGAATCAAGTCTCCTACATTCGCGAGTGGGGCGGACAGTTTGTGATTCCGATTCCTGAAGTCAAAATCTATTCCTAGTCGTCAATTCATCGTCGTCAATTCGTCGCTGTTAATTCAGCAATTTGAACTTACTAATCACTTCACTATCTCCCGGACACCTATGGTTGGAACGAGTAATGTGAGCGTCGATCGCCAATCCACTCTCAGCGCCAAAGACATCATCACCCAGGATCTCGATTACATTTGCGCCAATCTGACTGAGGAATTTGGTCAAATGGCTGGCAAAAATCTGCTGATCACAGGCGGCGCTGGCTTTTTGGGCTACTACTTTGTGCAATCCGTTCTCCACTGGAATCAGAAAGCGGACTCTGGACAGCAAATCAACCTCACGGTCTACGACAACTATTCGCGCGGCGTTCCTACTTGGCTGATGGATCTCAAGGGCGATCCGACGCTGACGCTGCTCAAACATGACATGACTCAGCCCCTCCCGCCCGACATGGGAGACTTTCAGTACATCATTCACGCCGCTTCGATCGCCTCTCCCACTTTTTACCGCAGAGACCCGATCGGCACGATGGATGCCAACGTTAATGGATTGCGAAATCTGCTGGAACACTTCAAAAATCAGCAGACACAAGGCAAAGAAGTCGGCGGCTTTTTGTTTTTCTCTAGCAGCGAGATCTATGGCGATCCGTCTCCTGAGCATATTCCGACACCCGAAGACTACCGTGGCTATGTGTCTTGTACCGGCCCGCGTGCCTGCTACGACGAAGCCAAACGCTATGGCGAAACGCTCTGCGTCAATTTTGCTCAACAGTATGGACTGCCCATCAAAACAGCGCGTCCGTTTAATAACTACGGGCCAGGATTGAAGATTACCGATCGTCGCCTTCTCCCTGATTTTGCGCGAGATATTTTTTCGGGTCGAGACATCACCATGCTGTCAGATGGGTCGCCCAAACGCACGTTTTGCTATGCGGCTGACTCGATCACAGGCTACTACAAAGTGTTGGTCAAAGGTCGCGCAGGCGAAGCGTACAACATTGGGATTGAGACACCTGAAATCTCGGTTGCAGAACTGGCAGAACGGGTCGTTTCTCTCGCTCAAGAACTGTTTGGCTATCAAGGCAAAGTCGTTCGCAAAGTCAGTGAAGACCAGGATTATTTGGTAGACAATCCCAATCGCCGCTGTCCGATCATCGAAAAAGCACGAACTCATCTAGGCTACAATCCGACCATCTTTGTCGAAGAAGGACTGAGACGATCGCTGATTTGGTATCACGACAACCAGGAAGCGGAGGACGCATAATGCAAGTTTCGATCATTGGCACAGGCTATGTCGGATTGGTGTCGGGCGTTTGTTTTGCAGAAAAAGGGCATCAAGTCCTCTGCGTCGATATTGACCCCATCAAAGTTGAAAAAATCAACCAGGGCATTTCGCCATTTTACGAACCCGGATTAGACGAACTGCTAGAACGCAACATTCACACTCGTCTCAAAGCCACGACCGAATTTCGGAAAGCGATATTGGAAACCGATGTTTCGTTGATCGCCGTGGGCACTCCATTCGATGGGCGAGAAGTCGATCTGACCTACGTCAAGCAAGCCGCTCAACAAATTGGCGAAGCGCTCAAAGACAAGTCCACGTATCATCTAGTGATCGTCAAAAGTACGGTCGTTCCGGGCACAACCGATCAAGTGGTGTTACCGATTCTGGAAGCGGCTTCTGGCAAAAAAGCGGGCGTTGATTTCGGCGTGGGCATGAACCCAGAATTTCTGACCGAAGGCGAAGCGGTGAGCGACTTTATGTATCCCGATCGCATCGTCCTGGGCGGTATTGATGACCAAAGTATCGATCTGCTGGGCGAACTTTACAGTGGATTTGAAGGAGTCGATCGCGTCAGAACCAACAACTCGACCGCAGAGATGATCAAGTACACCTCGAATTCTCTGCTGGCGCTGCTGATCTCCTTCTCGAATGAAGTGGGGAATTTGTGTGCGGCGATCGGCAACACCGACATCGTAGACGTGATGAAGGGCGTTCATAACAGCCGCTATTTGACCACGATTTTGCCCAATGGCGATCGCGTTGTCTCGCCGATTACAAGCTTTTTGGCGGCTGGCTGTGGTTTTGGAGGAAGTTGTCTGCCCAAAGATGTGAAGGCGCTGATTGCCCACGGTGAAAAGCACAATCGTCCGATGCCCTTGTTAGACGCGGTGATTCAAGTCAATCAGGCTCAACCTCAACAGGTGATCGATCGACTTCACAAGCACTTCCCCTCGCTGGAAGGTGTTCGGATTGCCATTTTGGGACTCTCCTTTAGACCCAACACCAACGACATGCGCGAATCTCCCGCGATTCCTCTAATCAAAGATCTGTTGGCACAAAAGGCAGTTCTGAAGGCTTACGATCCCGTTGCCAATCAGGAAGCGGCCCATATACTCGGTTCTGACCAGCTCGATTTTTGTGACAGTTTGGCTCAAGTTCTCGAAAACGTGGATGCGATCGTGCTGGTGACGCGGTGGGATGAGTTTCGATCGGTGCCCCAAATCCTTTCTCAGACAAATCCACAGCCATTATTTATCGATGGTCGCCGTCTATTGGAGAAGCAGAGCATTGAGCGCTACGAAGGAATTGGGCTGTAACAACCTGTGACCTCAAGAGGCTAAACGCCATGAATATCATTGATCTCAGACGAGAACTTGATCTAGACCACACGGCACAGGAAATCTATCAGTTTGCGGTGGAGCTGTACCCGATTTGTCGCAGCATCACGGGAAACGGCTTTCGCCAAACGCTGAATCAGATTCAATCCCACATTCCTCTGACGCTCTACGAAGTGCCGTCTGGAACTCAAGTTTTTGACTGGACGGTGCCCAGAGAGTGGAATATTCGCGATGCTTACGTCAAAAATTCTCAGGGCGATCGCGTCATTGACTTTCAAAAATCCAATCTGCATGTGGTGAACTACAGCATTCCCGTTCATCAAACAATGTCGCTGGAAGCCTTGAAGTCTCATCTGTTTACATTGCCCGATCGCCCCGATTGGATTCCCTACCGCACGTCTTACTACAAAGATAGCTGGGGATTTTGTCTGACTCACAAGCAATTTTTAGACCTTCCAGAAGACGAGTATGAAGTCTGTATTGACTCAACTTTGGAGCCTGGAAATCTAACTTACGGCGAGTATTATTTGCCGGGCGAAACGACGGATGAAGTGCTGATTTCCTGTCACGCTTGTCATCCTTCTCTTGCAAATGACAACTTGGCTGGGATTGCGATCGCCACCTTTTTAGCCAAGCAGTTAAGTCAGATTGCGCGTCGCTATTCCTATCGATTTATTTTCATTCCAGCTACCATTGGTTCGATCACCTGGCTCAGTCAAAACGAAGATCGGGTCGCCAACATTAAGCATGGGTTGGTGTTGAGTTGTTTGGGCGACTCAGGTAAATCAACCTACAAAAAAAGTCGGCGAGGCGATACTGAAATCGATCGAGCAGTTCTTCACGTTTTGCAGCATTCTGGACGGGAATTTGAAGCGATCGAGTTCATTCCCTACGGCTATGATGAGCGGCAATACTGTTCTCCAGGGTTCAATCTTCCAGTCGGTTGTCTGATGAGAACTCCGAATGGTAAGTATCCTGAATATCACACATCGGCTGACAACTTAGAATTTATTCACCCTGTCTACCTGAAGGATTCTTTTGCCAAATGTTTAGCGGTTTTCTCGGTTCTGGAACACAATAGAACTTACTTAAATCAAAATCCCAAATGTGAACCTCAGCTAGGAAAACGGGGACTTTATCGGGCAGTGGGTGGCACGTCAGGGAGTGGGATTAGTGAAATGGCGATGCTGTGGACGCTCAACTTATCGGATGGTCAACATAGTTTATTGGAGATTGCCGATCGCTCTAATTCTGACTTCGATGCGATCAAAAAAGCTGCCGATGCCCTGATCAAAAACGATTTGTTAAAAGAATTGCTGTGACATCAAAAAACAGGGAATTCTTAGAGAAATTAACGCAAGGAGACTATTCCAATGAAAGTTGTTTTGTTTTGTGGCGGTTTAGGAACAAGACTTAGAGACTATTCCGAAAGTATTCCAAAGCCGATGGTGAATATTGGCTATCGACCGATTCTTTGGCATTTGATGAAATACTATGCCTACTATGGTCACAAAGAATTTATTTTATGTCTTGGCTACAAAGCTGACTTTATCAAAGATTACTTTTTGAACTACAACGAATGTTTGTCAAATGACTTCGTGTTATCGAGCGGCGGTAAAGAAGTTCAAATGTTGAATAGTGACATTCAAGATTGGAAGATTACCTTCGTTGATACAG
Organism: Phormidesmis sp. 146-33; assembly: GCF_052939515.1. Classification (NCBI taxonomy): domain Bacteria; kingdom Bacillati; phylum Cyanobacteriota; class Cyanophyceae; order Leptolyngbyales; family Leptolyngbyaceae; genus Phormidesmis; species Phormidesmis sp. 146-33. Next base: position 5,409 of record NZ_JBJPHU010000021.1, on the reverse strand, counting down.
GTTTACATTCCAACATTGGTCAGCGTCTAAGAGCCGTCGAAAAACATATCGGCGATGACGAAATTTTTCTAGCAAACTACAGCGATGGGTTGACCAATCTTCCTTTAGATCATTACATTGACAACTTTATTCGACAAGATAAAACAGCGAGTTTTCTTTGTGTCAAACCAACGCAAACGTTTCATGTCGTCTCGACTCAAGAAAATGGTTTAGTTACCAGCATCCAACACGTAACAAGCTCAGATACACGAATTAATGGTGGCTTCTTTGCCTTTAAGAGAGACATTTTTAGATTCATGGAAAAAGGTGAGGAATTAGTAATCGAACCCTTCCAAAGACTCATCGAAAAAGAAGAACTGATTGCCTATAAATACGACGGCTTCTGGACTTGCATGGACACTTTTAGAGACAAACAAAATTTGGATGATATGTATTCTCAAGGCAAAGCCGTTTGGGAAGTTTGGAAAACGCCTGAAATTTTGTAACGCCACGATTCACGGAGAGCAAAAGTGCTGAAGTTACAGTTTGACCAAACCGACGATTCGACGTATCGAGTTTTGTGTCTCGGTGCCCACTGCGATGATATCGAAATTGGCTGTGGAGGAACGATTCTTAAGCTAATTGAAACCTATCCAAACCTCGTTTTTTACTGGGTTGTCTTTAGCTCTGGTGAAGTACGATCGAAGGAAGCATTTCTCAGCGCCAACCGATTTCTCAAAGATGCAAAGGTTGAGAATATTGTCGTCAAAAACTTCCGAAACAGTTTCTTTCCCTTTGTAGGGGCTGAGATTAAGGAATATTTTGAGGAAATTAAGCAGGCATTTTCACCCGATCTGGTCTTCACTCATTATCGAAAGGATGCCCATCAAGATCACCGCTTAATTTCTGATTTAACCTGGAATAGTTTTCGAGATCACTTAATTTTGGAGTATGAAATCCCCAAATATGATGGTGATATTGGTAACCCCAATTTCTTTGTGCCTCTCGACGAGACGATTTGCCAACGCAAAATTCAAACCATTCTAGATGTCTTTGAAACACAGAAAAAACGACAGTGGTTTACTGAAGATACTTTTCAGGCACTCCTGCGGCTGCGAGGTGTTGAGTCTAATTCCCCCAGCAAATTTGCGGAAGCTTTTCACTGTCGAAAGGTCGTGATGTGATCTGTAGAGCAAACGATCGAAGGTTTCAATTGATTAGCGATTTATTAGCAATTTAGGAGATCTCTGTAGGGGTCTCTTTTTCTTTGAGGGTCGATTTAATATCATCTCTTGATGAAATTTTAGAAATCTTTTATTAGCCTCCATAATACAGAGCAGCTTTACTCAACCTTTAAATTGAAAACTTCGATGAATGCTGAATATGACTGAGTGATCACCCCAAACCTTAAAGAAATTCATCCATAACCATGAAGAGTGCATGAAAGGACTTGCCCGAAGATTTACGGAAGAGATAAGGTTTTTGGAACGATCTAACGCTGGCTCAAGCTGCAAGCCAGAATTTAAGCCTAGCGTTTGAGTCTGATATTGAAGATTGATCAGAGTTTTTCCAGAGAGTTTTTCCACCGAAACGATCGCCAGCCACACCTGTCATTTTGTTGCAATCGCTGAGAGAACCCCTCAATGCATACTGTTTACTTTGATTCTGCTGTCAGTGACTCGGTAAGACGACAACGCCTTTATCAAGGGCAAATCTTCGTCTTTTCGCCGCGCCCTAGCACGTTAGCTCTGTGTCAGCTTGCCCGCGAGATGCTCGAAGCGGCCTTTGCTCCCCTCGATCCCAAAACGGCTCAATATCATCTGTCAGTTGAGGAATACGTGGCGATCGTCGCTCCTCTCAAGCCTCAGTTTATTCATCATCCCAGCACCAAGCAGTTGATTCGGGACGTTTTGACTGATTTGGCGTGCGATTTAGATCAGACCTATTTAGATGTGCCGCGCTTTCGCATGGTGACTTCGGATGGTTATCTGACAAGCGGTGTGGGATATGCTCACCATCCCCATCGAGATACGTGGTATTCTGCGCCGATGTGTCAGCTTAACTGGTGGCTCCCGCTTTATGAGATTGAGTCTGAGAGTTCGATGGCGTTTCACCCTCGCTACTGGAATCAGGCTGTAGAAAACGAATCCAGCAGTTTTAACTACTATGAGTGGAACCAAAACGGACGCAAAAATGCCTCACAGCACATCAAGTCAGACACTCGCAAACAGCCCCACGCAACTGAAACGATCGAGCTAGATCCCCAGGTTCGCGTTGTCTGCCCCGCTGGAGGAATTGTCTTATTTTCGGGCGCGCAAATGCACTCAACGGTGCCCAACACGTCGGGTGTGAGCCGCTACAGCCTTGATTTTAGAACGGCACACCTGGACGAAATTCTTTCTAAAGGGGGCGCTCCTAACATTGACTCTGCGCCTACGGGCACTTCGCTAAGAGATTTCATGCGCGGCAGCGATCTTGCTCGACTTCCTGAAGAAATTGTGTCTCTTTATGATGCGACCCCCAGCGAGGAAGGTTTGATTTTTCAGCCTGAATTAAGTTCGGTTTAAGTTAGTTCAGATTTAGCCAATCCTGCGATCGTCCCATTCACAAACATTTCTCATGAGTCAACCGCCCGTTATTGAACAAGCTAACCCGATCGCACCGCAGACGACCCAGGCTTGCCCAAGCTGCGGACACTCAGCACTTGCGGTCTTTTATGAGGTGAAAAACGTCCCCGTACATAGCTGTTTGATGATGCCGACTCAACAGGAAGCGCTGGATTTTCCCTGTGGGGATGTGGCGTTGGGTGTTTGTTCGCAGTGTGGATTTATTACCAACGTGGCGTTTGATGCCCGCCATTCTGACTACTCGCCGATTTATGAAGATCAGCAGAGTTTTTCACCGACATTCAACTCTTTTGCTCACAAACTGGCAACTCGGCTAATTGAGAAGTTTGACCTGCACGATCAGGAAATTGTCGAAATCGGCTGCGGCAAAGGTGACTTTTTGGTGTTGCTGTGTGAGTTGGGCAACAATCGCGGACTGGGTATCGATCCCACTTCGGTGAGCGGACGAGTCCAGAGTCAGGCAGCCGATCGCATCCAATTTATCCAAGACTATTATTCTGAAAAATATGCCGATCGCTGCGGTGATTTGATCTGCTGTCGCCACACCTTGGAACATATTCACCAAACCGCTGAGTTGATCAAAACGATTCGTCGATCGATTGGCGATCGTCTCGAAACCACCGTCTTTTTTGAAATCCCAGACATGGGACGAGTTCTCAAAGAGCAGGCGTTTGAAGACATTTATTACGAACACTGTTCTTACTTCACCCCTGGATCGCTGGCTAGATTGTTTCGTCATGCAGGATTTGAGGTCGAAGATTTGTATCTGGACTACGGCGATCAGTATTTGATGATCGAGGCGCGTCCTGTCGTCACACCTTCTACCAAAATCCACCCAGCCGAGGAGAGCGTAGACCAACTTTTGCAAGCGGTTCAGCACTTCACAACCTGTATCGCCCCCAAATTAGCCTATTGGAAACAGCACCTAGAGGACATGCGATCGCAGGGAAAACGCATCGCCGTCTGGGGATCTGGCTCTAAATGTGTAGCCTTTCTGACGACATTGGGGACTCAAACCGCGATCGACTGTGTGGTAGACATCAATCCGCATCGTCACGGTCGATTTATTCCAGGGGTGGGGCAAGAGATTCGATCGCCTCAGTCTCTCAAAGAGTATCAGCCCGATGAAGTGATTGTCATGAATGCGATCTACTGTACCGAGATTCAACAAATGCTTGACCAAATGGGCGTTTCAGCCCACCTTGTTTCAATTTAACGTCCAAAAAATAACGAAACACCCTTTTCAAGGCTAAGAACGGTTCACCGACGGTCAGGGCTACCTTATGTATGATTTTGCAATTATTGGCGGCGGCATTATTGGCTTATCGACAGCCATGACTTTGGCAACCCGCTATCCCAGCGCTAAGATTTTGCTGCTCGAAAAAGAAAGCCAGTGGGCCCACCACCAGACCGGAAACAACAGCGGTGTGATTCATTCAGGCATCTATTACCCACCTGGCAGTTTCAAAGCCAAATTTTGTCGCGAAGGCAGTCGATCGCTGATCCAATTCTGTCGAGAACATCGCCTCGATCACGAAGTCTGCGGCAAAGTCATCGTCGCGACTCAACCCCAAGAACTGCCCCATTTAGAAATTCTCTACCAGCGAGGACTCCAAAACGGTCTGCCCGTCTCCCGTCTCACACCCGCTCAAGTTCAAGAAATCGAACCGCATGTGCGCTGTCTGGCTGGCATCCGCGTCACCTCAACGGGAATTGTCAACTATAGACAGGTTTGTCAGAAATATGCAGAACTGGCGATCGCCCAGGGAGCCGATCTGCGCCTCAACACTCAGGTCGAAATGTTGGTCAAAACCAGCGAGGGACACGGCATCGCCACCCCCAACGGCATGTTTAACACTCGATTTTTGATCAACTGTGCGGGACTCCACAGCGATCGCCTCACTCAACTCACCAAAACCAAACCACCCGCCAAAATTATTCCATTTAGAGGAGAATATTATGAGCTAAAGCCAGAAAAGCGGCATCTCGTCAAAACGTTGATCTATCCCGTTCCCAATCCCAACTTTCCTTTTTTGGGCGTTCACTTTACTCGAATGATTGACGGTAGCGTTCATGCGGGCCCTAATGCGGTTCTGAGTTTTAAGCGAGAAGGCTATCACAAAACTGATTTCGATCTACGTGACTTTGCTGATGTGGTCACCTACCCTGGCTTCTGGAAGCTTGCCGCCAGACACGCCGATCAAGGGCTGCGAGAAATGGCTCGATCGTTCAGCAAAGCCCTGTTTGTGCGGAGCTTACAGCGATTGATTCCCGACATTCAATCCGACGATCTGATTCCCACTCACGCTGGAGTCAGGGCCCAGGCGCTTCTACCCGCAGGCAAACTGGTGGATGACTTTTTGATCGTGCAATCGGGGAATGCTCTACATGTCTGTAACGCCCCTTCCCCCGCCGCAACAGCCTCGCTGGAAATCGGTCAAGCGATCGCCGCTCAGGTGCCGACTACCCAATTTTCTCCCGTGTTCCTCAGCCCCACCTCGCTCAACGTCAACGCGAATTCTACTTAAAGTAATCGACAAGAAACATAATGATTTGACAAACAACCGCCCCAGACCGTCCAGAATTTACTGAAGCTTTGTTTAATTAATTCATAGCTTCTTCGTATCTTTGCTGACTCTATCCTGTCGTATTCCGTCAAATCTTTAAATCGCCTTTCAACAACACCCTTTTCGGTCAGATATTCAGAGAGCCTAGTCAGACATGAGACCCTTCCTACCCAAGCCCATCCTTTCCCTTGCTGGATTGACCCTCCTCACCTGGGCCACAGCTTCCCCGCTCAACG
>NZ_JBJPHU010000161.1:0-12460 GCF_052939515.1 Phormidesmis sp. 146-33 | reverse complement strand
CTTGAGGTGGGCGAAGGGTTCGGTGCGCGCAAACTCCATCACCAACGCGATCTGGGTGCGGTCAAGGCCGAGTTTGCGGAGTTTGTTCGTGGCGCTGTCGCTGGGCTTCATCCGGGACAGGCGTTGGGCGATGGTCGCGGGCGAAAGGTCGGGCAGGAGGTCAACCGAAAGTGTATATGCATCGCGTAGATACTTGTAGATACTGTAGATGCCACCGCCCTCCAAGCCTTTGGCGGATATGACGAATTCCCCGCGCTGCTCCTCGCTTCCTTCGGTCGCTCGTCGCTGGGTGTCCGAGCGAGGAGGGACCGAAGGGACCGAGGAGCGGACTTTGAGGGCGACGCCTTTCATGGGTTGGCCGAAGAACGGGCCCATGCGCGGGGACCAGTCGACGCGGAAGCCCATGTTGGCGGGTTGCCAGTCGGTGACCTGCACCCCCTTGTCACGCAGCCACGGAACCCAGGCGCCGTCAGAGCCGAGGCGGGACCAACTGGCGCCGCCGAGGGCGAGGACGGTGACCTTCGGGCTGAGGGTCTGGGGGCCGGTGGGGGTGTCGAAGGACAGGGCCGCACCGTCGAAGCCGGTCCAGCGCCAGCGGGTGCGGAGTTCGACGCCTTGCGCAGTGAGGCGCTGGAGCCATGCGCGCAGCAAGGGCGAGGCTTTCATCACCACCGGAAAGACGCGACCGGACGAACCTGTGTAGACGTCCTGACCCAGGGCGCGGCACCAGTCCTGAACCTCTTTCGGGCCGAAGTCCTGCAGGATCGGGCGAAGGTGGGGGCAGTCGTAGCGGGAGACGAAATCCTCCCACGCTTCGTCCCTGGTGACGTTCAGGCCGGATTTCCCGGCCATCAGGAACTTGCGTGCGACGGTGGGCTTGGCTTCGACCACAAGGGTTTGCACCCCGGCTTTGGCCAGTTCCTCGGCGGCCATCAGACCGGCAGGACCAGCGCCGATGACCAATGCGTCAGGTTGGGGCATTGCGCAGTTCGACGACGCGGTGGGGGTAGGGCATGTCGATCCCGGCCTCTTTCAGCGCGTTCCAGATCGCGAACAGGACCGGGGAGCCGTACTTGTTCTTGCCATCGTCTATGCCTGCGACCCAGTATTCGACGGCGAAGTCGACGCTGGATTCGCCGAAGCCGCGCAATTCGCAATCCGGGCCGTCGGGGGCTTGCAGCACGAAGGGGAGCTTGGATACGGCGCGCTCGATCAGATCGGGCACGATATTGATATCCGTCTCGTAACTGACTGAAAACAGGGCCTCGTAGCGATTGGCGCTGCCCTGATCAGAGTAGTTGACGACGCGAGAGGTGATGAAATGTTCGTTGGGGACGACGATCCATTTGCCGTCGAACGTCTCCAGGATGCAGGCCCGCGCGGTCATCTTGACGATGGTGCCCCTCTCGCCCCCATCAAGTTCGACGTAGTCGCCGACGGTGGTCTGGCCTTCCAGGAGAAGGATGATGCCCGAAACGAAGTTGGCGGCGATCTGTTGCAGGCCAAGGCCGATCCCGACGCCGAGGGCACCGCCAAGGACGGCGACGGCGGTGAGGTCGATACCCATGATCGACATGAGGAGGAGGAAGGCCGCGCCGAAGATGGCGACCTCCGATGCCTTGATGGCAAGCTCACGGGTAGCGGGGCGCAGATCGGGCTGGGCCTTGATGTAGCCGGCGGACTGGCGGTTGGACCAGGAGCCGAGCCAGAAGAGCAGCGATCCGGCGATCAGGCCGCGGATCAGGGCGAGTACGGTGAACTGGATGTTGCCAAGATTGACCTGGGCCGCGTCGAGGCGGGCGGTGACGTCGTCGAGGACCCCCAGCGCGTGCAGCGCCATGACGGGCAGGAGGACGTAGCGGCCCATCAGCTTGAGGAAGCCGGGCGGCAGGACCTGCCGGACAAAGGCCAGAGCGGCAAGGAACAGGAAGACGCGCTTGCCAAAGGCGATGACTTCGCCCTGGCCGAAGGTGGCACGGGCCAGGCCTTCGCCAACAGCGGTAAGGGCATAGGCGAGGAGGGGGAGGAGAAGCGGCAGGAACAGCAGCGCGACGCGGCGGAGGCGGGCGAGAATGTGCGTCGCCTCGGGCTTGGGGGTCAGAGCGCGTTCGAGGGTCGGCGACAGGCGGCGGGCGAGAAGGGTGGCCAGTATATACGCAGCGATCAGGAGGCCGAACTGCATCAGGGCGGCGGGCGAGGAGAGCCAGCCGAGTGCCGCGTCGGTCGCCTGTTGCAGCCAGTCCTGCGCCCGTTCCATGCCTTACCTCCGGTTATGGGCGATGCGCCCGATGGTGTTGAGCAGGATCTGCGCGGCCAGGATGGCGGTGGTGCCGGTGTGGTCATAGTCCGGCGCAACCTCGACCAGGTCGATGCCGATGATGTTGCCCCGCTTGGTGAGCCCGTCGATCAGCTCCAGCACCTCGTAGTAGAGGAAGCCGCCGTGCGAGGGCGTGCCGGTGCCGGGGGCGATGGAGGGGTCGAAGCCGTCGATGTCGATCGTGAGGTAGTAGTCCACCCCGCGCGGGATGCGGGCGAGGGTGGCCTCGGTCCCCAGCTTGCGGATCTGGCGGACGGAGAGGATGTCGTCGCCCATCGCGCGGGCGGCCTCATATCCGTCCTTCGCGGTGGAACTGACGTTGCGGATGCCAAGGGCGGTGATGCCCTTGACGTGGTCCTGTTCGGCGGCGCGGCGCATCGGGTTGCCGTGGCCGTGGCGGACTCCGTGCCGTACGTCGACGAAATCAAGGTGCGCGTCGATCTGGACGATGTGCAAGGGGCGGCCCGCGAAGGCGCGGATGCAGGGGATGTTGATGGAATGGTCGCCGCCGAGGACCACCGGGATCGCTCCGGCAGCAAGGATGGCGCGGACGCCGGTTTCGATGTTGGCGTGGGAGGTTTCGGTGTCGGTGTGGACGATGTCGGCGTCGCCGATGTCGAGGATGCGGACGCCTTCCAGGTAGGTCACGTCGTCTTCGTGGTCATAGGCCCCGGCGTGGCCGAAGGAGAAGAGGGTGGAGGCTTCTCGGATACCACGGGGACCGAAGCGGGCCCCGGCACGGAACTGGGTGCCGAAGTCGAACGGCGCGCCGAGGATGGCGAAGTCGGCGTCGATCTTCGACCAGTCGGGCTGGTAGGGGTTCTTGCCGAAGGTCGAGATCCCGACGAAAGGCAGGTTCAGGCGGCCCTTGTCATAGGCGTTGGTCATGGCGTGTCCCCATTGGTCATGCGCTTCAAGGCGGCACCATGGGCCGGATCGCCGGCCAGCGCATGTTCGGCCAGCGACATGGCGGTGTCGATTAAGGTTTCCGGAGCGCAGATGCGGTCGATGAGGCCCCAGGCAAGCGCGGTGTCGGCGTCGATCTTCTGACCCGCGAGGAGGATCATCTTCGCGCGGGCGGGCCCGACAAGGGCGGCAAGGCGACCGGGGTCCGAGGGCTGCGGGCGGTAGCCAAGGCGCATGACAGGGTAGAAGAAACTGGCCGACGGCACGGCGATGCGGAGGTCGCAGGCAAGTGCTGCGCCCATCGCGCCGCCCGCCAGCGTGCCGTTCAGGGCGGCGATGGAGAGGCCGGGGAACGTGGCGATGGCGCCCGATGCGGCCTCCCACGCGGGGGAGAGGCCGAGGCCCGCCTTCATGCCGTCAAGGTCGGCCCCGGCAGAGAAGACCTTGCCTTCGCCGGTCAGGATCAGGACCCTGGCGCCGGCGGCAGCGTCGGTGGCGGCCTGGGCAATGGCTTCCAGCATCGCTTCGGTCAGGGCATTGGCCTTGTCGGGCCGGGCCAGCGTCAGCCAGCAGCAGCCGCCCTCGTTCCTGACCTTGATCATCGCCACCCTCCGGCTTTCCAGACCGTTCCCGGGGGAATCCCTTGACGCCCCCCGGACGAGATAGAAAGGTTGCGGCAGCGAATTCAACCCGAAAGGCATAAGCCATGATCCGTGCCCTGACCTGTTCATCAGCGATTTCCCTTGTGCTGCTTGCCACCGCCGGTCGCGCCGACGTCACGCCGCAGGAGGTCTGGGCCAGCTGGCAGGCGATGATGACTTCGGCCGGGCAGGAGATGACGGTCGGCAATACGGCGGACAGCGGGTCGACCGTCGAGGTGACGGATGTCGCGGTGACCTACAAGGACGAGATGGGCGGCAGCACCAGCGTGACCTTCGACAAGCTGGTGTTCGCGGACAATGGCGACGGCACGGTCACGGTGACGCTGCCCGACAGCTATCCGCTGGCCATGGCCTTCCCGGACCAGGCGGAAGGGCCGGGGACGCTGAAACTGACGATCAGTCAGCCGGACGCGACCGTCATCGCCGGCGGCAGCGCGACCGAGACGAGCTATGCCATGACGGCCCCGACGCTGACCGTGACGATCGCCGAGGTGACGGACGAGACCGGCAAGGTGCTGGACACCAAGGGCGATCTTGCGATGACCGAGGTGACGGGCAGCTACCGGATGACCAAATCGGGCGAGACGCTTGGCCTTGAGTCCAGCTTCGCGGCGAAGTCGGCGGTCCTGAACCTGTCGGGGACGGGCAACGGCGAGGGTGGTTCGGGAGCGATTGTGGTCCGCTTTGCCGATCTGAACGGGGTGACGAACGGCAACTTCCTGGGCGCCGAGATGATGGCCGACATGGCGGCTGCGCTGAACGCGGGCTTCAGCCTCGACAGCTCGCTGGACTTTGGCGCGATGTCGATGGATGTCGACGTGACCGAGGCAGGCGGGCAGACCAAGATCCTGGCGACGGCAACCGAGGGCGGGTTCAATGTCGCGATGGACAAGACGCGGCTGGACTATGGCACTTCGCTGAATGGCGGGAAGTTCACGATCTCTGGTCCTGAAATCCCGTTTCCGCAGCTTGAGCTGGCGTTTGCCGAAAGTGCGTTCAGCGTGTTGATGCCGGTGACCAAGTCGGACGGCCCGCAGGACTTCAGCTATGTGACCAAGCTGGTCGATTTCACCGTCTCGGAAGATGTCTGGGGCCTGTTCGACCCGGCGGGTTCCCTGTCGCGAGAGCCGGCAAGCGTGATCGTCGACGTGAAGGGCACCGGGTTCTGGACCAAGGACATCATGGACCCCGAGGTGCAGATGGACGGGATGGAGCCTCCGGGCCAGTTGAACAGCCTGGACCTGACGCAGGTGCTGGCGAAGGCGGCAGGGGCCGAGGTTTCGGCAACGGGCGGGCTGACCTTCGACAATACGGATCTTGCGACCTTCGGGGGCGTGCCAAGGCCGGACGGGAAGATCACCATCAACATCAAGGGGGTGAACCAGCTGGTCGACAACCTGATCGCGCTGGGCCTGCTGACGGACGACGACGCGATGGGGTTCCGCATTGGGCTGGGCATGTTCGCGCGGCCGGGTGCCGGGCCGGATGAGCTGGTGTCCGAGATCGAGTTCAAGGAGGGCGGGCTGTTCGCGAACGGGATGCGGATGCAATAGGTCCGGGTCGGCCGGGTGACGCCCGGCCTTGCGTCCGGCTTTGGGCAGGACTACCTCCAGCACCTGACCAGAGGTGGACCCATGACACGCAGCCTTTCCGACCTGAGCCACGCCCTGCTTGATGCGGCCCGCAAGGCCGGGGCCGAAAGCGCCGATGCGCTGGCGGTGGCAGGGACGGCGGTTTCCATCGAGATCCGCAAGGGCGCGCTGGAGACGGCGGAACGGTCCGAAGGTGTGGAGATCGGGCTGCGGGTGCTGATCGGGCGGCGGCAGGCCTGCGTTTCCGCCTCGGACACTTCGGACGCGACGATCCGGGCGCTGGCGGAACGCGGCGTCGCGATGGCCCGCGAGGCGCCGGAGGATGCGACGGCGGGGTTGGCAGAGGCCGAGCAACTGGCGACGGGCTGGGACCTTGGCGCGCTGGACCTGGCCGATCCGGCGGGGGAACCGGGGGCGGCGATGCTGGAAGCCTCGGCCCGGGCGGTGGAAGCGGCGGCGCTGGCGTCTGCGGGGATCACCCAGGTCGAAGCTTCAGCGGCCTACAGCCAGCGGGCGCTGCATCTGGCGACGTCGAACGGCTTTTCAGGCGGCTATGGGCGCACCTCCACCTCGCTGTCGGCGGTGGCCTTCACCGGGCAGGGCACCGACATGCAGCGGGACTATGCGGGCGAGGGGCGCATATACGCGTCTGACATGCCCGCGGCGCATGAGATCGGGCGTCTCGCGGCCGAACGGACCTTGCAGCGTGTGGGCTCGGTCAAGCCGAAGACCGGGACCTTTGCGGTGGTCTATGATGAGCGGGTTGCGGCCTCGCTGGTCGGGCATCTCTTGTCGGCGATCAACGGGACGTCGATTGCGCGCGGGTCAAGCTGGGCGCGGGATCTTCTGGGCAAGCAGGTGCTGCCGGCGGGCCTGTCGCTGATCGAAGACCCGCATCGGCGCCGCATCGGGTCATCGCGGCCCTTTGACGGTGAGGGGCTGGCGACCAAACGGCGCGAGATCGTGGCGGATGGCGTGCTGACCGGCTGGGTGCTGGATCTGGCGACGGGGCGGAAGCTGGGGATGGCGTCGACGGCGAATGCGTCGCGGGGGACAAGTGCACCACCGTCGCCTTCGACGACGAATGTCGATCTTTCGCAGGGGGTTGTGACCCGCGACGACCTGCTGAAGCAGATGGGGACAGGTCTGCTGGTCACCTCGATGATCGGGTCGACGATCAATCCGACGACGGGGGATTATTCGCGCGGGGCCTCGGGCTTCTGGGTGGAGAACGGGCAACTGGCCTATCCGGTGCACGAATGCACCATCGCGGGCAACCTGCGGGACATGCTTTTGCGGATCGTCCCGGCCAATGATGCGCGGCCGCATTTGTCCACCCGCGTTCCGTCCATCCTGATCGACGGGATGACCCTTGCCGGCGCGTGACCTTGCGCTTCTGACCGAGGCCGCACGCGAGGCGGGCCGGATCGCCCTGCGCTATTGGCGCAAGGACCCGCAGGTCTGGGACAAGGGCGGCCAGCATGGGCCGGTGACCGAGGCGGACCTGGCCGTCAACGACATGCTGAAGGCCAGGCTTACGGGTGCCCGGCCGGATTACGGCTGGCTGTCCGAGGAGACGCCGGACAGTGCCGACCGGCTGTCTGCAGATACGGTGTTCATCATCGACCCGATCGACGGCACCCGCGCCTTCGTGGCGGGCGAGGAGACCTGGGCGCATTCGCTGGCCGTGGCGCACAAGGGGCAGGTGACGGCAGGGGTCGTGTATCTACCGGCGATTGACCGTATATACGTCGCCTCGGCAACCTCGGCCCCGATGCGGGATGGCGAGGTGATCCGGGCCAGCGGCCGCGACCGTCTGGAAGGGGCCAACATCCTGACGACAAAGGCGAACATGGTGCCCGAGAAGTGGCCGGGCGGGGTGCCCGAGATCACGCGCAGTTTCCGCGCCTCGCTGGCCTACCGCATGTGCCTTGCCGCGGAGGGGCGGTTTGACGGGATGCTGACCCTGCGCGACGCCTGGGAGTGGGACATCGCGGCAGGCAGCCTGATCGCGGAGCGGGCCGGAGCGGTGGTGACGGACCGCAACGGCGCCTCCTTGCGGTTCAATGCGCCGACAGCGCTGTGCGAGGGCGTGCTGGCCCTGCCCCCGAAGCTTCATGGCGAGGCGATGGCCCGACTGATCGTCGCCTAAGGGTCTATACACTCCACCCCATTTCGTTTACTGGCCCCCCACGGTCGAGATTCCGGGACTGTGGGCGAGGAGGCCCGCACCAAGGGGACAGGGGCCGTTTGGCTTTGATGGGCGCATGGCTTCGCCCCCCTTTGGAAAGACATCATGACGATTGAAAACGTGGCCGCGCCGCTGGCGCAGGCTTTGGCCGCCAAGGGCTATGAGACGCTGACCTCGGTACAGAACGCTGTGCTGGAGGAGGGCGTCGCCGGGCGCGACCTTTTGGTCTCGGCGCAGACCGGCTCGGGCAAGACGGTGGCCTTCGGACTGGCGATTGCGCCGGAAATCCTGAACGGGCAGGACGTGCTGCTTTATGCGGACAAGCCGATCGCCCTGGCGATTGCGCCGACGCGGGAACTGGCGCTGCAGGTCGCGCGGGAACTGGAGTGGCTTTATGCCGGCGCTTCGGCAAAGCTTGCGACCTGCGTTGGCGGGATGGACTACCGCACCGAACGCCGGGCGCTGGACCGGGGCGCGCATATCGTTGTGGGGACGCCGGGGCGGTTGCGCGACCATATCGAGCGCGGGTCGCTGGACCTGTCGGGCCTGCGGGCGGTGGTGCTGGACGAAGCGGACGAGATGCTGGACCTGGGTTTCGCCGAGGATCTGGAGTTCATCCTGGCCGCCGCGCCGCCTGAGCGCCGGACGCTGATGTTCTCGGCCACCGTGCCGAAGGAGATCGAGAAGCTGGCGGGCGAGTTCCAGAAGGACGCGCTGCGCATCCAGGCGCAGGGCGAGGCGAAGCAGCACGTCGATATCGAGTATCAGGCGCTGAGCGTCGCGGTGCGCGACCGGGAGCACGCGATTTTCAACGTGCTGCGCTACCATGACGCGCGCACGGCCATCGTCTTCTGCAAGACGCGGGTGAATGTGAACCACCTTCTGGCCCGCATGGGCAACCGCGGCTTCCAGGTCGTGGCGCTGTCGGGCGAACTGTCGCAGCAGGAGCGGACCCATGCGCTGCAGGCATTGCGGGACGGGCGGGCGCGGGTGTGCATCGCGACCGACGTGGCGGCGCGGGGCATCGACCTGCCGGGGCTGGAGCTGGTGATCCATGCGGACCTGCCGTCGAACTCGGAAACCCTGCTGCACAGGTCTGGCCGGACGGGGCGCGCGGGCAAGAAGGGCGTCTCGGCGCTGATCGTGACGCCGGCGGACTACAAGAAGGCGCAGCGGCTGTTGTCGGGCGCCAAGGTCGTGGCGGAATGGGGCGCGGCCCCCGGGGCGGACGACGTGCAGGCCAAGGACGACCTGCGGATCCTGGAGCATCCCGCGCTGACCATGCCGATCGGCGACGATGTCGGCATCGCCTCGGACCTTCTGGAGCAGTTCGGGGCGGAAGCCTTGGCGGCGGCCTTCGTGCGGCTGTGGCGCGAGGGGCGGTCGGCCCCGGAAGTGCTGTCGACCGACCTGCCGACCCCGCCGCCGTCCGCCCCGCGCGAGCGGGGGGAGTTCGGGCCTTCGGTCTGGTTCCGGATTTCGGTGGGCCGTTCGGGCCGGGCCGAGGCGCGCTGGCTTTTGCCGAAGATCTGCGATGCGGGCAGCATCGCCAAGGACGGCATCGGTGCGATCCGGGTGCGCGAGGACGAGACTTTCGTGCAGATCGCCGAAGCTCTGGCCTCGCGGTTCGGCGGGGCGGTCGAGCTGGACAAGGGCTTGACCATGGAGCGGATCGAGGGCGAGCCGGATTTCGACAAGCCGCGCTTTGCCAAGCCCGAGCGTCGCGAGAAACCGGCCTATACGCCGAAGCCGCCGCGGGTGGTCGAGGATGAGGGGGCTGAAGCTGCCGCTGGTGATGCAGCGCCGAAGCCGAAATCGCGGCACGAAGATCGCCCCCGCGTAACCCCGGGCGAAGCGCGGCCGGACTGGAAGGCCGAACGACCCGCGCGAAAGCCCGTCGAGGATCGCGCTCCGCGCGCCGAAGCGACCGAAGACGCCCCGAAGAAGCCGCGCTGGACACCGGACCAGAAGGCGGCCCCGCGTTCGGCCGGGTTCAAGAGCCATGGCGGGGCGTCCGACAGGCCGGGTCGTGCGGCGGGCTACAAGAGCCATGCGTCCGAAGGTGCCGGATACAAGGGAAAGTCCGACAGCTGGAAGCCCCGCGAAGAGGGCGACCGCCCGGCGCGCAAGCCCTATGCGGGCAAATCCGAAGGCTACAGGCCGCGTGGCGAAGTCCTTGCCCCGCGCGATGAGGCCGACCGACCGGCACGGAAGCCTTATGCAGGCAAGCCAGAGGGTTACAAGCCCCGCGCCGAGGGGTTCAAGCCCCGGGAAGACGGCGACCGTCCGGCGCGCAAGCCCTACGCGGCGAAAGCCGAAGGGGTTCGTCCGCGTGAGGACGGCGACCGTCCGAAGAAGACCTACGCGCCCAGGGGAGACGACGCCCGGCCCTACGCAAAGCGTGAGGGTGCAGGCAAACCCGGTGGCGGCAAGAGCTTCGGAGCGAAGAAGCCTTTCGACCGGGCCGGCGCGACCGAGCGCCCCGCCAAGCCGCGTGCCGATGCGAGGGACACCTCGAAGCGCTTCGTCCCGCCCAAGGGGCCCAAGCGCTAGGTGCTGAAACCGAAAAGCCGCCAGCCTTACGGGCCTGGCGGCTTTGCTTTCAGGGACTTCGGGGAAGAATGGTGCCGGTGAAGGGACTCGAACCCCCGACCCCATCATTACGAATGACGTGCTCTACCAGCTGAGCTACACCGGCATTCTTCCCTGCGCGGGCTATTAGCACCGCCCATCCGGACTGTGTAGCCCTAATTTGCGCGACGGGCGATCTCGTCGAGGGGAAGCTGTTCGACCTCGGGCTCGGGGTTGGTCTCGGGCAGGGGGCGGGCGTCCATCAGGGGCAGAAGCTCGGCCAGGGTCGGCGACGTGGTGGCCGAGGCCGGGGGTGTCTGCCAGGACAAGGTGTCGAAGCTGCCGCAGTTGGTGCAGACCGGCTGCCAGCCATCGTGGATCGCGTGACACTTGTCGCAGACCCACTGCGGCCCGCGGGGTGCCGCGATTGCGCGCGCGACAAGATCGCGGACGATGGAATCCTCCGCCCCTTCACCCCGGGCAACCGCCGCCAGAATTGCCAGCGAGCGCTGGGTGGGGGCGCGGGTGGCCACGTCATCCAACGCACGGCGGGCGGCGGGGAAATCCTCTGCCGCGACAAGAAGTTCGGCCAGAAGCATCTTCGTTTCGTCAGCCTCGGGCCGGGCGCTGGTCAGCGTGCGGAAACGCTTCAGGCGATCTTGCGGGCTTTCGTTCGGCTCGATCTCGGCAAAGGCGGCGGCGAGATCGGGATGCGGCAGGACCTCCCAGGCCTTCTTGAGCACACGCGTCGCGTTCTTGCGGTCGCCCTTGGCGATATAGCCCCGCGCCGCCATCGCCGCTGCGGGAATGAGGTCGGGCGACAGCCGGTTGGCCTCGATCGCGGCTTCACGCGCCTCGATGCTGGCCGCGTCGTCCATGACGGTTCGCGCCTGCTGCAGCGCCAGGACCGCATCGCGGCGGCGGTAGACGTCCTTCGGCAGCGCGCCGGTCTTCAGTTTTGCGCCAAGCGTCGCCCGCGCGCCGGACCAGTCACCGGCATCGGACTGCAGCTTCAGCAGGATGTCCTGCGTCTCGGCGTGCTTCGGCCGAAGCTGGAACGCCTTCTCGGCCAGCTTCAGCGCCAGTTCGCGGTCGCCCTCGGCCAGTTTCTGGCGCAGAAGCCCGCGCACACCCACGAAACGGGTGCCGTCATCCTGGAGAAGCGCCTTGTAGGCCTCGGTCGCGCGCTTGTGGTCGCCCGAGGCCTCGGCAGCCTGCGCGACGAGAAGGGTGGTGAGTTCCGGTTTTCCGAGCAAACGCTCGGCATTCTGGGCGCGGGTCAAGGCGAGGCGCGGCTCGCCCGAGGCAAGCGCCATCATGCCTTCGGACAGCGCCTTGTAGCCCTTTCGTTCACGATTTCGGTCAAAATAGCGGGAAATGGCGGTTTCGTCGCCGTTAAGGAAACGAAAGGTGGCACTGATGAGCCCAAGGAGTTTCAGTGCGATCCAGACGAGGATGAACAGAAGAACGCCAAGGACGACCGCCTGAACGGGGCCGATGGTGAACTCCCACCCCGCGACGAGAATGCGAAGCGCCTGCCCGGATTCGGCAAGCAGTCCCGCTCCCAAGGCGAGCGCGGCGATGATCACGACGAAAAGAACGACCTTTGCCAGCGACCAGAGCATCATTCCCCCCTGGCGGCTTGCAGTGCGGCGACGGCGGCCAGATGCACCTGCGCCGCATCAAGCCAGGGCTGCACCGCCGCCTTGACGGCTGAATCCAGCGGCTGAAGTTCGGTCACGGCATCCGCGACACGGCCCTCGGACAGGGCGAAATCGGCGCGGGACAGGATGGCTTCCGGCGTGTTGCCTTCGAGCGGGGTCAGCGGGCGCGCTTCGGTCTGTGCGGCAAGGAAATCAAGTGCGCGGCTGCCCCATCCATCGCCCCCGCTTGTCTCGCGCGCGATACGAAGGGCTTCGCGTGCGGCATCGGGAAAGGCGGCCTGTAGCTGGACAAGGGTTGGAACGCCGGTTTCCGCATGGGACGCAAGCACTTGCGCGACGGCTGGATCGTCCAGCGCCGTGAGTTCCGCGGCGAAAGGCTCACCCGCCGCGATGCGGGCGGACAGTGCATCGAGCGCCCGTGTCCGCTGAGCCGCGGCTGTGGCGGCCGCCGCTTCTGCCGCGCGGGCCGTGGCGGTAGCCTCGGCCTCGTCCAGACGGGCAAGAGCGGCGTCGAGTTGCTTCTGCATCTCGGGCGAAGCGGTCTGCGGACCGGCGGC
>NZ_JBJPHU010000160.1:0-12510 GCF_052939515.1 Phormidesmis sp. 146-33 | reverse complement strand
GTGTGAGGTCAAATCCTAACGATGCAGCCTGTTTTCGCAACTGCTTGAGTTTGCGTTGTTGAAACTGCTGCTCATAGTGCCCTGCTCCCGCATCTTGATAACTTCGACGAGTTGTCCACATCTGGTAGAAGATACGAGCGAGTTTATGAGCCGTTGCCGTAATTGCTTTGGGGCTGCCAAGCCGTGCTTTTAAGCGACGAAAGAACGCCCCAATTGCAGAACCAGACTTGCCTGCTGCCATCGCCGCAATCCGAAACGCATTCGCCGCTCGACTAGACACATGTCGCGTTTTTGAACTTTTGCGCTTCCCTCCAGAGAGGTTAACGCCTGGAGATAAACCTAGCCAAGAGGTAAACTGTTTTGCCGTGGGAAAGCGGCTAGGGTCAAGCCCAATCTCGGCCAGAATCGTTTGCACTGTCAGTCCCCCCATGCCATCAATCTCGGTAAAGTCCACGCCACTAATGCGGTACAGATGGTGCTTGAGGTCAAAACTCGGTTGATTCTGCGGTCGTTGGCGTGGGGCAGCGGGTTCACTGAGTTGTTCTGGCGCAAGCTGCGTGGGCAGTTGGTTGAGATAATCTTCAATTTGAGCATCACAGGCAGCAATTTGCTGCTGATAGCTTTCGTAAAGGGCTAACTCCTGGGTCAGAACAAACACAGGCTCGACTCGATAATCTCCGCTGAGGGCAGCCGCAATCTCTGCCTCACTTTTCCGTACCCGCTCATGCTTGAGGGCTGCCAGTTTGTGAGGGTCTCGTTCGCCTGCCACAATCGCCTTGAGGATCTTTAATCCACTGACTCCAGTCAAGTCGCTTAGCACTTGATGGAGATGCAGATTCATCTGGGTCAACGCTTTCTGCATCCGCTGAATGTGTCGTGCAGCAGCGCCAATCAGCGTATCGCGTTGACGGATATAGCTGCGTAACACACAGATTTGGTCTGCTGGACGAAAGGAACCTGACAATAAGCCATCGCGATGTAACTGCCGTAGCCACTGGCAATCGAGGACATCGCTTTTTCGCCCTGGAACGCTTTTGACGTGATGGGCATTAACCAGAATCACCTCAAAGCCGCGAGATTCGAGCACTTGAAATACCGGAATCCAGTAGACCCCTGTAGACTCCATTGCCACTGTTTCAATTTGACACTGCTTTAGCCAGTCTGCCATTGCGGCTAAATCCGGTGTGTAGCACCCGAATTCTCGCACTGCTTCAGTATGGCGCTCTGGCGGCACACTGACCCAATGACTCGCTGCACCAATGTCAATGCCACAAGCGTTGAGATTGAGTCAATCTAGCGTCTCTAGCTCATGACTCCCAGGAGGCTGACTCGGACTTGAATGCTTTTGCATAGAAGAACCGTTAAAGGACAATTGGAGGGCAATTCCTCACCCGGAATCAGCGAACGGTTGATTCTCCTAATCGGGATAAAGGGACGGCCCCTTTTCACCAGTGCCTTACGCTCAAGCTTCCACAACCAGACTGACGACGGGCAAAATTGCACCAGTGTTCTATCGGTTTTGGCTGTGAAGGAATTGCCTTATTGTCAAGATTACTCCTCACTCAGCCCACTTGTCCTGCTGTGTTTCTTTCGCCCTTCCCGCAGGTGCGCCTTCCTTGGAGACTGACGTTAATTTAGAGAGATTTAAGCGTATCAGTGAGTTGGATCAGGGGGGCTGAAGTCACGGTGGATTGAGAAAGTAGGTCGTGCCGTCAGCGAGTTAGATCGCGTTTGCAAGCAAGCTATTGATTCCCAAGGTGCTGATACAAAAAACGGTGCTGAATAATCTCCAGTGGTATCTCATCAAGACGCACGCTAAACCAGTTATTAAAAACTAAACGTTGTCCGCAAGGTGCCAATAAAGATGGGGTCGTTCTCTCGATTATGCTCCGGACGGGTGATGATGAGTAAACCGGGAGTAATGCTGATGCGTTTGTTCAAGCGAATCCGGTAAAACATTTCGAGGTGCAGAGAGATATCTTCATCTTCATAGGGTTCGTCCTTGCGCTGAAAGTCATTTGCTGTCACTTTAGGCGGTTGTCCGATGACAAACCCTAACAGGTTTCTTTCTTGCCCTAAATTGGGGACTGCTAGTGTGACTGCCCAGTTGAAAATATTGGCGGATGGATTGCCGGGTAAATCTCTGGCTGTGGCGTGTGAAAAGCCGACCCAGCCGGATAAAGTCAGGTTTTTGCTTAAGCCGATGGTCGTTTCCAAGCCAAAGGAATCGGCAGTGATGGCGGCACTTTTGTTATCGAAGGGGTCGTTAGCGCGATCGCTGCCTGTATTGGTATCCAGGCTATTGAACGAGCGGACGTAGGTCAGTCCTAGCGCAGCGGTTTTGCTGAACTCGATGGTGAGTTGGGCGATCGCGCTGTAAGAGGCTTTATCAATGCCGATCGCCGGATTATTTGCGTTTCCTACTACATAGCCCACGTCCAGGTTAACGGCTTTGCTGAGTTCAAAGCTGAAACCCAGCCCAGCGCCCCCTCCCTGACGATAGATCGGGTTTCGCTGCCCAAACCGGGAGATGCTGCCTTGTCCACTGCCGCTCAAAAATGGGTTTAGCGTTTCAGTGAAATCGTTTAGACTGCCTCCCACCGCAGATGCAAATAGGGTGACTTGTTTGTTCAACTGAGAACGCAAGCTCAAATCACTGAGTTCAAAGCGATTTTCGCTGTCGCCCTGAAAACCGAGCCGCGCCATATCCGTTCCGGTTGCCCGTTGAATGGCGGGAATGTTTCTGGCTTGCAGCCTGGTTCGAAGTCGGGTTTTGCCACCCAGGTTGGTGAGAAAATTCAACCTGACCCGGCTACTGACGGTGAGTTCACTGTCGGTTGGTTCGTCGTCATCTGCTTGCTTGGCTCTGCCCACCATAATCGGCGCAATAATAACTTCGCCAGTTAGTTTGGTGGTTTCCGAAACGGGGCGAATCACGCGCTCTAAACGGCTAACTTTCCCTTTCATCATCTCCAATTCTTTGACAAACTCAGCCTGCATCCGTTGCAGATCTTCCAGATCTTTTTTGGTGGCATGGCTGGAAAGATCAACGGTTGGGATGGCTGCACTGAGTGCAGCGGCAAACTCGTAACGTGTGAGGGAACGATTTCCGCGAAAGGTGATATTGGGATAGCCAGCGATCGCTCCGTACCGTTCGACCAAAGACTTCAGCGCTTGATATGCCCAATCGGTAGGTTTCACATCTGATAGAGCCGTAACGCTGGTCAGCTTTCCCATCGGATTTTCAGTTTGCTCATCTAGATCGAATGGTGCATCAGGATTGAGTGGTTGCAGGCGGGCGGGCAATTCTTGGTCATCTAGTGATTCCGAAGGAGTTTCTAACGTGTTAGAGGGTTGGCTAGTTGGAGAGGCTTGTGAATCCTCAGTTGCGTGTACTTCGCCTGCCAACAGAGAAAGCATTATCAGGAGATGTAGCCCTGAGCCTTGCCAAGTTGTCTTCATCGAAAAATGTGGGTGGAAACCCCGTCGTTCTACGACGGCTTTGCAAGCTGAAGCCCTCACCGATACACTAGAGCTGGTCACTGACCCACCCGCGACGATGGAGACATAAACCCTAACACCAAAGTTTGCAAGCCATTGCAACGGGGAAGAAAAATCGGTAGACCGGGAAAAGAGGAGAAGCCATTGCAACGGGGAAGAAAAATCGGTAGACCGGGAAAAGAGGAGAGGGCAATGGAGACAACCCTGGAGTCAACAAAACACATAGATATTTCCTTGTGAGTATCGACCCATCAGAACCGCTGGGCTGGCGGGGATAGTCTGTGGAGCGACTGTAAGACCAAAATTCCTTGAGAGTGGAGGCGGGTGCTAGGAAGCAGAAAGATCTAAGAAGTGATTCTTGGAATCGCCGTGGCTTTACCCCGGTGAGGATGTCAAGGTAAATGTTCACTAACTCTGGAAGGATAAGCTGTCATGCGTCATTTCGCCGTCAGCACGGAATCATCACTACTCCCCTGATGCCGCTTTTCAACGTTGTAAGTGCTTTGCCCATGCCGCAATCAAAGGCTCCGCCGCAAGCGGACGGAATATGAACAGCCATTTTTTCTGAGCCTTCTTACGCCCCAAGGGGCGGGGAATTTACCCCTGATGAGATTAAAATGACGCGAGTACTTGAGGAGGAAGTTGTTTTCCAGTCAATATTGGTGAGGAGCATAGTGGGGAGAGGGATGAGGGATGGGAGATGGGGAACTTGACTGAAAACTGGCGTTGCTGAACGATGGTATGAATTCGCTCCCCAACCCCCATTCTGAGGGACTCCCGAACTTTCAAAGTCCCTCACTTGTGGAGGATTTAGGGAGCGTTCCAGAAATGTCGCTACCCACCGATTCATACTTGGATTCAGCAACGCCTGAAAACTTATCCGGCAGCCGTTGCGATCGCTCTTTTGGCAGAAGTGTCTAGCTCCATAGAGCGAATGATCTGCGATCGTTCTTCATCTGACAGCAGTTGCTTGCCCGCTTTTGCATTCATGGCAGCTTGCTCAGGCGATTTTGCTCCAGGAATTGCCACGGGCTGCGCGGGGTGAGATATCGCAAAGCGCAAAGCGGCTGTTACCATGTCTTCTCCAGGCTGAAAGGTGGTTTTGAGCCGTTCTACTCTCGCCAGATCACTCGCTAGCTTTTTCTGTCTAGCTTCGTCGATGTACCACTCGGTTCGCACCGAGTCGGTGAAAACGGTATCAGGAGAATATTTGCCAGAGAGCAGTCCTTTCTGGAGCGGGCCTCGGATCAAAACAGCGATGCCATGCTCTTGACAGTAGGGCAAAAACTCAGGCTCGGCTTTGCGATTGAGCAGAGAGTACTCTACTTCCACGACGCGACAGGTGTTGTTGACGTTAAACCGTTTCAGCACCTTGAGTTCTTTCGTTGAAATGCCGTAGGTGCGGATGTAGCCTTGCTGCTTCATTTGCTCGAAGGCTTCCAGATAGATGCTGGGATCTTCAATTCTGCCGTCGTGACACAGCATGATGTCGATCCGGTCAGTCCGTAACCGATAAAGAGAGGCATGAAGACAGAGGCGCACCATATCTACCGTGGTCATGGGCACCATTTGCCCGGAGCGTCTGCCCCACCGCCCAACTTTTGACACTACATGAACGCGATCGCGGATTCCTACCAGTGCTCTGCCCAAGCGCTCTTCAGACAGTCCATGAGGGATACCGTAAGCCTCAGCCGTATCGAACAGGTTAACGCCATTGTCAAAGGCACTGCGAATTGTTGCCAATGCCGTTGCTTCGTCAATTTCACCCCACTGGTTGCCAATATTCCAGGTGCCCATGCCGATCGCAGATACATTCATGCCTGTGTTGCCAAATTCCCGGTAAAGCATAGAATCCTTTTGTTTGTAATGTTGATAGAGGTGAACGAACCGTTTTACAGAACTATTTGGCGTTGATCGTGCGGTCGTAGCGATCGGATAGATAGCGATTCAGCAGTTTCTCCAGCGAAACCAGGCGCTTCTCTAGCCATTTTCTGCTGGCTGTTCCCAAGAAGTTAAACCGCTCCATAATTGGATGAATCATTTCTTCGCGTCGTCGCCGGCCCAGTTTTTTGAACCGCTTGATGAAGTATTTGCTCTCTGCCAAATCC
Organism: Phormidesmis sp. 146-33; assembly: GCF_052939515.1. Classification (NCBI taxonomy): domain Bacteria; kingdom Bacillati; phylum Cyanobacteriota; class Cyanophyceae; order Leptolyngbyales; family Leptolyngbyaceae; genus Phormidesmis; species Phormidesmis sp. 146-33. The sequence goes on along the minus strand of NZ_JBJPHU010000160.1, from coordinate 6,901 downwards.
CATTTCTGTTGAAAGTGCAGGAGGCTTTGACGCTCCCAGGCATCGCTCCAACGCACCATGAAATAAGGTAGGTCTGACCACCTCAGCGCAGGGGCAGGCGGGTGCGTCAGGAATGTCACGACTGAGGCGGGTTCCAGGTAAATCGTGCCGCCTGCTTGCGCGACAGTCATGCAAAAATCGAGATATTCTTTGGTGCAGGAGAATCCTTCATCGAGTCTGCCGATTTGCTCAAAGAGCTTGGTGTGAACCAGCATTGAGTGGAACTCGACAAATCCTGTTGGCTGACGTTTCAGGCGATCGCGTACTTCGGCAACTTTGCGATTCTGAAAATAGGTTTTTTCGTGAATCTGCCATTTGCCTGCTTGTCCGGCGGGTAGGGTTGATTCCCCTTTAACGAACTTGGCATACTCTTCAGAAGGCATGTATTCTCCGCCAGCGCAATGCACAATTTCATGCATCGGCTGATACTGACAAACCAACGAACCGACAACGGGTGCTGCCGTCTCCTCGGCGCAACTGACCAGCGCCGACAGCCAACCCGGCGCAAAGATCACATCATTATCAACAAACACGACATACTTGCTGTGGACATCGCTCAAGCCTAGATTTCTCGCTTGATTGGGCGACAGAAAGCGTTCCGATCGCATCAATTGAAACCCTTTGATTTGGGCTTGCTCTCTGAGGTAGTCCCGCAGCTTAACAGGCGAATTGTTATCCACATAAATGAGGCTAAATGGATAGGAAGTATTTTCGTAAAGACTCTCTAGTGACTGACGCGCAAACTGAAATCGTTCGCGCGGTACAACCACGATCGTCACTTCTGGAATATTCTGCAATGTTGACATCTGTACTGACATCATTTCCTCCTTTTTGCATTGAGAGTAAATATTGTTGATGCGTGTTTAAGAACCACTTCATTACTGCTTTAAAGCACGGAAATTGGAACGTCAGACTGCGGCTGACCGATCACATTTTGGAGTTGATAAAAGGCGGCATAGCGTTGCCCCAAGTGTAGTAGCTCGGTGTGAGTGCCGCGTTCTAAAATTCTGCCTTTCTCGATGTAGAAAATCAGGTCGGCATCGATCGCGGCGCGCAAATCGTGAGTGATCAAAAACGTGGTGCAATCCTGCGTCAAGCGTCTGAGGGCTTCGGTCACGGCATGTTCGTTTTCATTGTCTAAGCCGACTGTCGGCTCATCCAGGATGACGATCGGGGCTTGCCGAACAGCCGCACGGGCGATCGCAATGCGCTGCCGCTGCCCGCCTGAAAGCGTCGCGCCCCTTTCGCCTAAGACTGTGTCATACCCGTCTGGTAGCCCCATGATGAAGTCATGAGCATTGGCTAACCGCGCTGCTGCAATGATTTGCTCATCGGTTGCGCCTAGAGCACCGTAGGCGATATTGTCTCGCACGCTGACACCAAACAAAATGCTGTCTTGCAGAACAATGCTGATTTGGCGACGCAGCGACGACAGCTTGTAATCTCTCAGGTCATGATGATCGATCAGAATTTGTCCGCTGATCGGATCGTAGAGGCGTAGCAATAAGCTCACCAGCGTTGATTTGCCGCCGCCTGACGATCCGACTAGCGCCACCCGCTGTCCAGGCTGCACCTCAAAACTGAGGCGATCGAGGATGAGCTTGTCTGGCTCGTAGCCAAAGCAAACATTCTGAAACAGCACTCTGCCGTGGAACGCAGGAGCCACGATCGCCCCGCGTTTGTCTCTCACATCTGGCAGGATATCCAGCAGATCGATAATCCGTTCGCCTGAAGCCGTTGCCTTGGAGATCATGGCGATATGCTTGGCAAGCTGGCGAGTGGGGCGGAAGGCGGTTTTGAGGTAGCTGATAAACACCAGCAGATCACCAGGCGTTGCCGATCCTCGCAGAATCAAATGCACACCCCGCCACAGCACTAGAGCCGTTGCGATCGCCACTAAAAGTTCCACGGTGCGCTGGAGTCCTGCTGAGAGCTGCTGAGTTTTCGCCACGTCTTCGAGACTCTTTTCGTTCTCGCGGGCAAACAAGTCCTCTAGCATATCTTCCAGGGAAAGTGCCTGCACGACTTTGATAGCGCCGATCGCTTCCGAAGCGGTAGCCGCCATCGCTCCCTCGCGTTTGCGCTGCTCCCGTGCAACCTTATGAATCTGGTGCGTGATTTTTGTACTGGATAAAATGAACAGGGGCAGCACCGTCACGGCGATGAGAGCCAGTTCCCAATCCATCCAGAACATGACACCAACCATCCCGACCAGCGTTACGGTGTTGACCAGCAGGGGTACGGCTGCCGTTACCGTGACATCTCGCAGGCGATCGATGTCGCTGGTGATGCGGGTGAGCAAATCGCCGCCCTTGGCTTTGTAATGGAATGACAAGGATAGCCGCTGCAAATGCGCGTATAGATCAGCCCGAATTTCAGTGATGATTCGGCTTGCCGCCAGCGACATACCCACCAGGCTTATGTAAGCTGCTGTTGCCTGCAATCCTGCTACCCCAACGATCGCAAAAGCTGAAATCATTAACAGGGTTGAGGCATTCGTCAGATCGAGAAACGGAATGCTGAGGGGCGCAGCATCGGGAGTCGGTATCAGCAGATGATCAAAAATCAGCTTCAGGGGCCAAGGCTCCAACAACCGCGCAAACACCTCAACAAACAGCCCCAGAATTGAAACCGTCAGCAAGACCCCTTGCTTGCGAATCTGTGGCTGAAACCGCTGCACGATCCGCTGCAAACTGGGCAGGGCAGCTTTCAGATTTTTTGGGCGTTTCCGTTTAACTAAGGCTGATTCGCTATTCATTATTCACTCCGGCATGGGTAAGGGTTGTTCAGGGAGACGTTAAAAATGTGCGGCAGCTACACCGAGACCGGCAGTTGCACGGTTTGTGGCATTCCTAACGTCTGCTGATACACCCAATCCCAATTTTGCTGTTCTACGGAGGGTGCCAACTGATCCAGCACTTGATCTCTGGCAGCAAGTCCTAACTGCTGTCGCAGATCGGGCTGAGTCATCAACTGCTGTAATGCGATCGCCAGCTCTTCGCTAGAGAACGGATTGATCACTAAAGCATTGACGCGATCTTCGAGAATTTCACCGATCGCATCCACGTTCGTCCCCACAATTGCTCTAGCCGCCAGCATTGCCTCTAGCAAGGCATTGGGGCAGCCATCATGAATCGATGGAATGGCGAAAATATCCATATGGGGTAGATATGCCAATGCTTCAGCGCGGCTGATTTTTCCGGTGACGATAACGCGATCGGCAACGCCGCTATTCTGCAATTCTTGCTGCCAGTAGTCGCTTTCTTTGCCAACAAAATCTCCGACAAACAGCAGCGTGAAATCGAATGCCGATCGCAGCGTTTGACAGGCATCCAATAAAAATTCCAAGCCTTTTTTGTCGCGGAAACTGCCAACTGAACCAATTACTGTTCCCCGCAGTTGATTGACTAGCGCCGGAGTAGGCAAGTTGTCGAAGTGCAGGGGGGCGATCGAATTCCAAAAAGCAGACGATCGCGGCTGAATTTGGGGAACCAGCACCCTGGCACGATGCATCAAATCTCGACTCACAAAGGTTGTCCAGGTTGAATTCTCCAGCGTCCAGGTAATTTGTCCATGCTGTGGCGGGCTGAAGATATGCTTATGCAGATCAGCTCCGCGAACGCTGTTGATCACCGGAACCCTATTTTCTTTGGCTAACAGTGTGGTCAAAAAACCCATCTCGTTGATGAAAAATGCGTGAAACAAATCAAACTGATGCTGCCGATGTAAAATGCTAAGCTGATCGTACAAATCGCTGAGATAGTCTTGCTCTTTGGCAACCGTGGAGCGAATCGCGGGGTGCAGGCGATGTACCACAACACCATCTTGCTCGATCGTGTGACAGCTAGAACGCTGATATTCGCCTGCCACAGCTTTTTCTCGCTCGGTGCGGAAGATCGCTCGAAAGACGGCAATGTGAACCTCGTAGCCCAGCTTAATCAGCATCTGAGCAATGCGATGGACAGATTCGCCGACACCGCCCACATCAGGCGGAAATTCCAGGGTCGTAATGCAAACTTTCGGGTTCATACCTTTACAAATGTTGAATACAGATTTCACAGACCAGCCGATCGCTAATTCGCCTTCATCAGCTCTGGTTCAGGTGCTTTTTGATGATTGAGGATACGCGCTTTGTGTCGGGTATAGCGGTGATACATATAGTGGTTGAGCGATCGCTCCAGGGCAATCAGGAGCTTTTCTAGCCAAACGTTGCCCTTGCCGAACGTCAGACGACGAACTAAGGGTTTAACTAACAGCTCATGCCGTCGCGCTCCCAACTTCTGGTATCGCTTCTTGAAATACTCGTCTTCGGTCAAATTCCACTTATCGCGCAGGTGATGCAGGCTAGCCAGATCCCAGGCATCACTCCAGCGCACCATGAAGTAAGGCAAATCTGACCACTCAAAATCTGGGAGTTGCGGCGCACCAAACCAGTCAATTAATCCTTGCTGATTGGTCTCAGTGCCTACCGTGTCTGTTGTCACGACAGCTTCGCGCTCACTGTAAATGCTACCACCTAACTGAGTCACCACAAAGCAAAAATCAATGTGTTCTCGCGTTGCCAGCATTCCTTCATCGAGCAAACCCGTTTCCTTGAAAATGGCAGTCCGCACCAACATACAGTGGAACTCTACATAGTCTGTTTTTTTCCGGTGCAGCTTTTCTGGAACTTCAGCCACCGCTTTGCCCGTCAACGAGGCACTCTGATAGATGTGTCTCCGGATGCGATCGCCCTTCACTTCAGTAATAATCTGCGACTTACCGCCGGCATTGTGAATCACCTGATGGGCAGGAGAACCAATGCAGGTCAAAGGGCCCACCACCGCCGCGCCCGTTTCTTCGGCACACTCCACTAGCTTGGTCAACCAGCCTGGTTTAACGATCACGTCATTCTCAATCATGACCACGTATTGATAGTGGTCTTTGCCATGACTCAAGAGATACTGCAACCCCACATTTCTCGCCTGGTTGGGAGAAATATAATAGTCGGTGTGCAGCAGCTTAAATTGCCTTTGTTGAGCCTGTTCTTCAAGATAGTGACGGATTGGCGCAGGCGAACACACATCTACATAGACGAGATCAAACGGATAGTCTGTGTCGTTATAGATGCTTTCGAGAGAGTTTCGGGTGTGGCTAAACCGCTCTCTAGGTCCTACGATTAACAATACTTTAGGCTGTTCCATGATTCGCATCCCCTGTCGTCTAGATTGTTGAATTTGTCTGTTTAACGGATACTCCTAAGCCTGTTCAATCGATTACGCCACCATGACCGATCGGTAGAGTAATTGCTTGAGCCGCAATGCAGAATTCTCTGCGCCCTGCAAATCAAAGGCATGGGCAACTGGTTCTCGATCGAGGCTAGCCAGAACTTTTTGAGCCAATCGATCGCCGACTAAATCTTCAGGTTGCAGCAGGTCAAGCACACCCATTGCTGCTAGCATTGTGGCTCGGCTAGTTTGTTCTCCCATCTGTTCTTCTGAAGCAGCAGGGTAGATCAGAGAACGAACTCCTGTTTTGAGAATATTCATCGTGGTGTTGTATCCGCCCAAACTGATGGAAATATCGGCTCGGTTCAGGTAGTCAATCAAGTGAGCCGTATAGCGACGAATCGTCATGTTTTTCTGCTGGGCGATCGCCTGCTCCAACTGCAAAACCTGTTCTTCCGGCATAAACGGGCCCGTGAACGCATGAATGTGATGGGGAGTTTTCTGCTCCAGAATAGCGCTGGCTGATGCGACCGCGTTGAGCAATTCATAGCCAAACCTGCCCCCTCCCACGCTGACGATAATCATTGGGCTGTTCTGGTTAAAAATAGCCTGATCTTCTGCCGTGAGGGGCACCTGAGGAGAAGACTGAGCCACGTAGCCGGTGTAATAGACTTCGCAGTTAAGGCTGCTGACTTTGGGAAAAAACTCTTCTAATCGCTGAAGCTGAGGATCGTCGTGCACCAAAATCAAATCGTAATATTGATTGATTAAGTCGCAAACTGCGTCATATCGTTTAGCCCAGACTTTGGGTGCGCGCGCTTGAGTCATGATCAGATCTCGCAGGCTGCAAACCACTTTGACGGGATGCACTGAGGCTTTGGCGCGATCGAGCAGAGGAATCAATTCAAACTTAACTTTATGTTTACTAAAGGGAAAACATTCGGTGATTAAACCATCCGGCTGAAACTGCTCAAATGCGTTGAGCAACGCTTGCGTGCGACACTGTTTCACCCCCTCAATGTTTTGGGAACTATCCACCGCTTTGAGTTCGCCATCCTCTTCTAAAATTGCGGGCAAGTTAATGACTTCAACCCCAGACGGCAACTGGAACCCCTCGATCGGCTGCCCACCGTTAACAAAACAAACCTGGAAATCTTTGACCAAGCTGCGAATGATTTCTGTACTTCTGACTAGATGCCCCATACCAGCGAGGTATTGGCAGTAAAACATGATTTTCATCAGGATTCACCTCCTAAGATGTGCTTCAAGCTGCAACCTTTTCTTGAGCGATCGCCCGCACCCATTGCGCGGTTTTTTCAACGCCCTGCATATCAAATATTACGGGCGTGGGCGTTTGCTGGAAACAAGCAATCACCTTCTGAGCCAATTGTTCTTCACCAATCCGCGCACAATTTCCATACTGCGAACCAGATGCCCCATTCCCAGAGTATGCTGACAGTAAAACACAAGCCGTTTCATGACGGTTTACCTTTCAACTAAAAGATTTTCTATCCAGCAGATCTCCGATTTTTTGAAAAAGTCGAGATCTAAATTGAATCAAAGGCTCCGCCGCAAGCGGACGGAGTATTAACAGCCATTCTTTCTGAGCCTTCTTACGCCCCAAGGGGCGGGGAATTTACCCCTGATGAGATTAA
>NZ_JBJPHU010000159.1:0-12908 GCF_052939515.1 Phormidesmis sp. 146-33 | reverse complement strand
GGCAGAAGCGTTAAATACCGAAGCGAAAAAACTCTATCGAATTCACGTTAATCTGGGCAATCCCTTATCCCCCGTCAGTAATGGACTTTGAATCGAGAATCCTGTCTTTCTAAGTAATCTCACGCTGTAGAACTTCTCAAATCAAAAATCCCCGACTTTTCTGGAAAATTGAGGATGTTGAATCTCACTTCACGATTAGAAACGATCGCTTACTCCAATCCCAACTCTCGCTTGAGTAAATTAATCGACTTGCTGGCTACCAGATTTTCGCAGCGAATCAACTGAGGTGGACGAATGATGTCATCTCTGGAGGCTGAAATGGTCGCACGAACCGTCGGATAACTTGCCTCATCGCTAATAATCGTGTGGGCACTGCGAACGATCGCATCTAACTTGTACTTGTCACCCAATTGAGCCGTCATTACGAGTAAGTCGTCGCCGCGCAAGCTGTGAATGATCACCTCAGCTACGCCCACTGTCCCAGAACTCAAGCTCACAATTCCTAGACACGTCCCTTTGGGTAGCCCTTTGATCAGCTTCAGTTCTTTTTCAAAATCGTAGATGTCTACGGGGATCACACGGGCTGATCGAGGAGCGGCGATTCCTTCTGCCTGCGCGATGAAGTATCGACTGGTGACCACCGTACTCGATCGCGTCTGGTCAAGCACCTGACTCAATTCTTCCATTGGCACAAGCTGCATCGGAATGTTGAGGGCTTTTTCTAACTCTCGCAAAATGACTTCCCCGTTGGCCAAATCGTGATTGGGGGTCGTCACCAACACTTGAGCGCTACAGCGTAGTCGCCAGTCCATTTCTGCCAAAAACAGCTCACGCGCCTGCCCCAGAGAGCACCCTTGTTTGAGCAACTCATCCAGGCTGTTTTGGATCAGTTTGTGTGCCTGCGGATATTGGTCAAGCAGAGGAGACTTTGCGATCGTGCCTGCATCGTGCCCCTGATCGCGAACGTAAATTCCAGAACCCGCTTGAGCATCGACAACGCCTGCTTCTTCGAGTTGACGATAAACCTTGCTAATCGTGTTTCGGTGCAGCCCAGTCTGCATGGCTAATTGACGAGTACTTGGCAAACGGTGCCCAGGGGGAAATTGTCGCGATGCGATCGCAAACAATATTTGGTTATATAGCTGTGTCGATGCCGGGATATCACTATCAGGCTGAATATGAAATTGCACCATGCCAGCGCCTCAAGACTGCTCGAAGAATGAATTTAGTGTGACGATTCCCTTTGGAATCTGCTTACTATTCCTACCATTTTAGATGCCTGATTTCTGAAGTAGTCTGGTGTTTTTTCTACGTTGTATTTGTATTTACCTCTCATCGTCAGTAATTGTTCTGAGCTTCTAGGCTGGTCTAAGCAATCCTACAGAGGGCAGCCTGCTTGGTAATTTCACTCAATCTTCTTGATAAAAACTGCTGTAAAAACACTTCAGTGTGTATTAAAAGAGTGAGTTCAAATCAGTTTCAACGGCGCTTAAAACTTCAGTTAAGTAAATCAGTATGATGATGAAGTTTCTAACTCAAACGATACCATTCATTGCTTTTATGACTCAGATAGAAATCCGGGCAACTCATACAAAGATTTCCAACGAATCATTACAAATTGATGCTTATTTAGCAGAGCCATCTGCATCAGGAACCTATGGCGCGATCGTCGTTATTCAAGAAATTTTTGGCGTAAATTCGCATATTCGGGACGTGACTGACCGACTTGCCAGAGAAGGCTATGTAGCGATCGCTCCTGCCATTTTCCAGCGCACGGCTCCCGGTTTTGAAATCGGTTACAGCGAATCTGAGACGAAACAGGGACGAATTTACAAAGAGCAAACTCAAGCAACTGAACTGTTGAGTGATATTCAGGCGACGATCGCTTACCTTCGCACATTGCCCTCAGTAAACGGGAATGTCATTGGCGCGATCGGGTTTTGCTTTGGGGGACACGTCGCTTATTTAGCGGCAACTCTGCCCGAAATCAAGGCTACTGCTTCTTTTTACGGGGCGGGCATTGCGACGATGACTCCGGGTGGCGGGGTGCCGACGATCGCTCACACTTCCAAAATTCAGGGAACGCTTTACGCTTTCTATGGCACTCAAGATCCGCTAATTCCGATAGAGCAAATTGACCAGGTTGAGACGGAATTGCAGAAATGTTCTGACGCTCATCGGGGTTTTCGGTATGAGACAGGGCATGGATTTTTTTGTGATCAGCGATCGGATTACAGTTCAGAAGCAGTGATCGATGCCTGGGAACACGTCAAGGAACTTTTTGGAGGGATGAGGGATGAAACTAAAATTCAGAATTGAGAACTGGATGCTCAAAACTTAACCCTTCCAACTCCTCACTCCTCACTCCTCACTCCTCACCGTATTAAACTGGCAATATCAGCAAATTCACCTCACTCGCTGAGGGCTTCATTTCAGTGGTTATGAACAAATCAACTCAGTCTCGATCGAACGATGCAGCTTTCTCAATGGACGATTTTGCAAAGGCGCTGGAGCAACACGACTACCAGTTTGCCAAGGGGCAGATCGTTCAAGGAAGAGTTTTTAGCTATGAAAGCGGCGGCGCGTTGATAGACATTGGGGGCAAGTCTCCGGCATTTCTACCAGCCCAGGAAGCCAGTGTGCGCGAGATCAGTGATGTTTCGACCGTTTTGCCGACTGACGAAGATCGGGACTTTCTCATCATCCGTGAACAAGATGAAAATGGACAAGTCACCCTTTCGCTGCGCCAGCTAGAAATTAAGAAAGTCTGGGATAGTCTGGCAGACATGCAGGCGAATAATCAGAGCGTTCAGGTGCGCGTGACTGGGACGAATAAAGGCGGCGTGACGGTTGACTTGCAGGGATTGAGAGGGTTTATTCCGCGATCGCACCTGGTTGAGCGAGAAAATCTGGATGCTCTCAAGGGTCAGACTTTGACGGCGACGTTTTTAGAAGCAGATCGCGACCGCAACAAGCTGGTTCTCTCCAATCGTCTCGCGGCTCGTGCAGCAAACTTTAGCCAGCTTCAAGTCGGTCAACTGATTGAAGGCAAAGTGGCCAGTCTCAAACCGTTTGGCGCGTTTATCGAATTCGACGGTTCGACAGGTCTGCTGCACATCAATCAAATCAGCAAAAACTACATTGCGTCGCTGCCGTCTCTATTAGAGGTTGGGCAAGTGATCAAAGCGATGATTGTCGATCTTGACGAAGGCAGAGGTCGCGTTTCGCTGTCTACCAAAGTTCTCGAAAACTTCCCTGGAGAAATGACCGAAAACATGGCGCAAGTCATGGAAGAAGCAGAATCGAGAAGCGATCGGGCCCGCAGCAATCTGTAGGAAGAGGTGAGGAGTGAGGGGTGAGGAGAAGGTATGGACAGCAGAATTCATTTAGTTTATGAGAATTGCCATCGCTTCTGTTAGCGAGTTGGACACTCAGCTAGAAATCTGTCGCCGTTTGGGATATCTATCAGACCAAGACTATCTCCGACTTGATGAAGCCCTCTCAAACATGGACAAGATGCTAATCGGTCTTCGCAAATCCTTGATTCAAAAACAAACCAGACCCCCACTGTAATTCTTCTCTTTTCACCCTTCACCCCTCACCTCATCAACCATGACTACCATTTGGGAACTCGATTATTACTCTCGTCCGATTCTGGATGATCAGAAGAAGAAAGTTTGGGAGGTTCTGATCTGTGAAAGTCCGACTCGGATTGATATGTCGATCGACTCCCTGTTTCGCTATTCGGAATACTGTCCGAGTACGCAGGTAAATTCGGTTTGGTTGAAGACGGCGATCGCGGAAGCCATTTCTCGTGCGCCTAATCCGCCCGACAAAATTCGCTTCTTTCGACAGGCAATGAATAACATGATCACGACTTCCTGTAAGGATCTGGAAATTCCCTCTCAACTGAGTCGCCGCACGATCGCTCTGAGTCAATGGCTGCGCGATCGCATGGAAAACACTTATCCTCAACATCCCGGTTATCAGCCTGGAAAGAACGCTTCTGTCATATTTCCAACGACCCCTCCTCAACCGTTGCCCGATGCGCTGATTGGTCAAAAATGGACGTTTGCTACCCTCGAAGCCAGTGCCTTTGACGACTTAAATGAATGGTCGATCGACTTTGGCGAAACTTTTCCGGTCAAGATAGCAGGACTTGAGGCAGACACGCCGATTCCGGGGTTGATCATCTACTCACCTCGTGCAGTGCCAATGGCGGCCTGGATGTCTGGATTAGAGATGGCGGCGGTTAAATTTGACAGCGAATCTTCGACCCGATTGCTGCTCGAAACGGGCGTTAGCGATCGCTGGATTCTCACCAGCATTGATGCCAAAACCAAGGTGGAGGCTCAAGCGTTTGAAGCGTCGAAGGCGCGATCGCGGCAGGTTCATTTTTTGGCGATTCAGTCCAGTCCTGATGTAGAAGCCTTTGCTGGATTTTGGTTATTACAAGAGATCAATTTGGCGTAGGGTGATTAGCAGACCCCATATTCGCAAAACTCAAATCTATCGAACATGTTGTTAGAACAATTGTTAGAGTTGGCTGCGCGATCGGGCGCTGAATCAGCAGAAGTTTTTCAGTCACGATCGCTGTCTCGTCCAGTTTACTTTGAGGCAAATCGGCTAAAACAACTCGAAAGCGCTGAGTCTGAGGGGACGGCTCTACGGCTCTGGAAAGGCGGCCGTCCTGGATTGGTGGTAGCCTATGGCGATGTGGAAGCTCAGGACTTAGTGGATCGGGCGATCGCCCTCAGCCAGCTTAATGAACCGGAAGCGATCGAACTGGCTCCTGCGTCTCAGATGCACTACCCCAATTTGGGCAAAGTGGTTCCGGTTGAGCAGTTGGTAGATTGGGGCAAACAAGCGATCGAACTGGTGCGCCAACAGTATCCCGAAGTGCTGTGTGCGGGGGGTTGGGAATGTGAGGCAGAAAGCACTCGTTTGATCAATTCCAATGGTCTGGACTGTGGCTATACCGACAATACGCTGAGCGGCTATCTAGAAGTCGAGTGGATTCGGGATGAAGATTTTTTGAATGTAAGCGATGGGCAAACCTTGAGAGACAGCCTTGACCCTGTTTTGGTGGCTCAACAAGTGATGCAGCGATTGGAATGGGCCAAAGAAAACGTCGCACCGCCGATCGGTCGGGTTCCCATTCTCTTCACATCCAAGGCGGCGGATATGCTGTGGGGCACTGTGCAGGCGGCGTTGAATGGCAAACAGGTGATCGAAGGGGCTTCCCCGTGGAGCGATCGCTTAAATGAACTCGTCACCTCTGAGGCAATTACGATTAAACAAGAACCCCATGCTGGCCCGTTTAGCTGTCCGTTTGATGATGAAGGAACGGCGACTCGTGCGATTACGTTTCTCGATCGGGGCGTTTTGCAGTTGTTTTATGCCGATCGCACAACGGGAAATCTTTTGGGCAGTGGCACAACAGGAAATGGGTTTCGTCCCGGTTTGGGCAGCTATCCAAATCCAGGTTTGTTCAATCTATTGATCAGTCAGGGAACAAAATCGTTTGCCGAATTGGTGGCAGGAATAGAAGACGGATTGATTCTAGATCAAATGTTGGGCGGCGGATCTGGAATCTCTGGCGAATTCTCGATTAATGTGGACTTGGGTTACCGGATTCAAAAAGGTCAGATCGTCGGCAGAGTCAAGGATACGATGGTTTCTGGTAACGTCTACACAGCGTTGAAGAATTTGATCGAATTGGGTGGCGACGCTGATTGGAATGGGTCTTGTTTTACGCCTTCTGTGATTGTCGATGGATTGTCCGTCACGGGACGAAGCTAATCCAAAAATACACACAAGGGTGAACAGTTTTGATTTCTCTACCATTCACCCCTGTATTGTATAGTCTGTAATCGCTTCGATCTCTTACGGCTTCAGCACAATCTTGATGCAGTTATCTTTTTTGTGTTTGAAGATCTCATAGCCTTTTGGCGCTTCGTCGATCGACATCGTGTGCGTAATGATGAAAGTCGGATCGATGTCACCGTTCTGAATGTGTTCTAACAACGGTTTCAGGTAGCGGTGAACGTGGGTTTGTCCCATTTTAAAGGTCAAGCCCTTGTTGAAGGCGGCACCCATCGGAATCTTGTCCAAAAAGCCCCCGTAAACTCCCGGCAGCGAAACGGTTCCGCCTTTACTACAGGAGACGATCACTTGGCGCAGGGCGGTGGGGCGATCGGTTTCCAGTCGGACGGCTTGCTTGACGCGATCATACAAAAAGTCTGGCCCCGCTCCGTGTGCCTCCATGCCGACCGCATCGATACAGGCATCTGGGCCGCGTCCTCCGGTGAGTTCCTTGAGCGCTTCGCCTGCGTCCATTTCTTCGTAGTTGATGACTTCGGTGGCACCTGCTTGTTCTTTGGCCATTTTGAGGCGTTCGGGGACGCGATCGATAGCGTACACTCGCTCGGCTCCCAGCAAGAAAGCACTCTTGATCGCAAACTGTCCGACTGGCCCACAACCCCAGACGGCGACACTATCTCCGGGCTTGATGTTGCAGTTTTCGGCTGCCATATAGCCCGTCGGAAAAATGTCGGTTAGAAACAGCACTTGCTCATCCGTCAAGCCGTCTGGAATCTTGAATAAGCCTGTATCAGCAAACGGGACGCGAGCATATTCCGCTTGACCGCCTGCATACCCGCCAAAAATGTGAGAATACCCAAACAATCCAGCCGCAGAGTATCCATACAGCGCCTCGGCCATGAATGCATTGGGATTGGAATTATCACACAGCGACCACAGTGTTTTGTTACAAAAATAACAGCTTCCGCACGAGATTGTGAACGGGACGACCACACGATCGCCAATGCTCAAATTCTTGACAGCAGAACCGAGTTCAACGATTTCTCCCATAAATTCGTGACCCATAATATCGCCCGACTGCATACTGGGGATATACCCATCGTAAAGGTGCAGATCAGAGCCACAAATGGCCGTCGAAGTGATTTTAACAATGGCATCACGGGGATTAAGAATTTTGGGATCGGGCACGTTGTCTACGCGAACATCGGTTGCGCCATGCCAGCAAACTGCTTTCATTTATGGATTCTCCTAGCGATTTTGTAGCGATTTTGGTAATGGGTAAGCGGCAATGGGAGATTGTTAGCACCCACTACCGACTTTTATCTATTCAGTAATCAATCCAGCGTTGATTAATCTGCTTTATAGTATCCAGGCTTTTCTCCTGAAACTTTACCGACTGTGTTATCAACAGCGTTCTCGACATCATTGATAAACTCTTTGGTACTGTTGGGAATTGGCTCGTCTAAATTGAGCTTTTCTTTGACCGTTTCAGCGATGTCTTTGAGCTTATTACCCGTGTTGCGGATCGATTCGTCACGGCGATTGTTCACGAATGTTTGTTCGTTGTCTGCGCGATAGACATCTTTTGTCGTGTCAAGTGTTTGATGATTGCGAACTTTCTCAGAAGAATCAAGCGCTTTGAGCTTTTCGCCCGCGTCTTGGACACTGCTGGATTGCTCAATAATTTCCTTCGCTCCTTGGGGAGTCACAGCCGCTATAGCTTGCACTCCATTCGTGCTAAATAGAATGCCCACAAACAGCGCAGCGCTGGCGAGAAGAGTTGTAATCGTTCGGATGAGTTGAGTCATGGTTACAAATAGAAATGGTTTAAGGTCGAAGGACAACTTTGATGCACTTATCTTGCTTGTGCTTAAACATTTCGTAGGCTTCTTTGGCCTGAGTTAGCGGCATGTGATGAGTGAAGACATAAGAAGGGTCAATTTCACCGTTGAGGGCGCGATCGAGCAGCATTGGCATATATCGCTGTCCGTGCATTTGTCCCATTTTCAGCGTCAATCCTTTGTTAAAGGCCGCTCCAAATGGCATCTTGTCCACAAATCCGCCGTAGACTCCCATCACCGACACGGTTCCGCCTTTGCGACAGGCGACCATCATTTGCCGCAAAACGTGAGGGCGATCGGTCTCCAATCGGACGGCTTGCTTTGCCTCATCGTAGAAGCCCATTAGACCCATCCCGTGCGCTTCCAGTCCAACGGCATCGAGACAAGCATCTGGCCCGCGTCCGCCCGTCATTTCCTTGAGCGCATCGCCTGCATCGACTTCTTCGTAGTTAATCACTTCAGCGCCGCTTTTTTCTTTCGCGAGTTGCAGCCGTTCGGGGACGCGATCGATGGCGATGACCCGTTCTGCACCCAGCATGTAGGCACTGCGAATCGCAAACTGTCCCACGGGCCCACAGCCCCAGACGGCGACCGTATCTCCAGGCTGAATGTCACAAAGCTCTGCGCCCATATAGCCCGTCGGAAAGGCATCGGAAACCGGAAGCGCCTGCTCATCGGTCAGTCCGTCGGGAATCTTAACAGCCCCATGATCGGCAAAGGGAATTCTTATGTACTCTGCCTGAGAGCCTGCAAAGCCACCAAACAAGTGAGAATAACCAAAAATTGCCGCCGTCCCAAATCCAAAAAGCGGTTCTTGTAGCGCCCCATTGGGATTGGAATTATCGCACAACGACCACTGCTGACGACTACAGTAATGGCAATGTCCACAGCCAATAATTGAGGAAACGACGACCCGATCGCCCTTCTTCAACTTCTTAACCTCTCTGCCAATCTCGACCACTTCGCCAATAAATTCGTGACCGATAATGTCACCCGGCTGCATTGAGGGAATGTAACCATCATAGATATGAAGATCCGACCCACAAATCGTCGTCGCCGTCACCTTGAGAATTGCATCACGCGGATTCAAGATCGTCGGATCAGGAACAGTTTCGACCCGCACATCATTTGCACCATGCCAACAGACCGCTTTCATTGAATGACCAGTTCCTCTATTGATTTAAATTGGATTTAATGTTGCTAATCAAAGAGAGGGAAAAAGGAATTAGCACTTGCACCAAATTTACGTGTTGTTAGTACAGATTTTCGCCCCCTAAATCCCCCATTCTGGGGGACTTTGACTTCGCAAGAACATGCCCTTGAAGCAAAGGATAAAGTCTCTCCTAAAAATCTCTTACTTCATCCCTCTCGCAAAGCGTGCCGCCAGCGGCAACCCCTCATCCCTCATCCCTTCATTTACCCCCTCGGCTGCCCTTCTGTCGTAGCAATTTCTCCCGCTTCCATCAGTTGTTTAAAGCGGCGCAGTTCGTCACCGATTTGTTGTTCGGGTTCTTCGCCAAAAAGTTTGGCCAGTGCAGCCGTGACCATACCGCCCGGAATGTCGTATTCCATCACAACTTTGACTTCGGTGCCCCGATCGCCCGGTGCAGGGGTAAAGCGCACAAAACCAGAATTCTCGATATCAGCGCCGTCGATCGAGGCCCAAGCGATCAGTTGGTTTGGCTGATCGTTGATGATGTCAGCATCCCACTCAACGGTTTGACCCATCGGCGCTTTGGCAACCCAGTGAGAACGACACAGATCGATCACTTTCACCGATTCGACATGCTTCATAAAGTTGGGCAGGTTTTCAAAATCGTGCCAGTAGTTGTAGAGTTCTTCTGCCGATTTTTTGATGGTGACGGTCTTCTCAACTTTGATCGATTTGTTGGCACCGACGGCATCACCAACTTTTTCGGTCAGGCTTTTATCTGCTTTCGCGCCGTGGTAAGCCAGCGTTCCGCCTGCGATCGCAGTTAGGACTCCCCGAAGCGATCGCTGACTCAATCCTGATAGCACCATTGCACTACCACCGATAATAGATGCCCAGCGTTCTTTATCGGATACGCCTGTCTGCTGCTCTTCGGCTGGATTAGTCTTTGACGATTCTGTTTCCATGATGATTTCTTTGGTGATTTTTCTAGTGAGTTATTTACTGTGAGAGTCTTGAGTTTTAAGCGAAAAATTTCACCTTAAAACCCAAGACTTAAAACGATGACTTCTTAGCCACTAACCGCAGGTCTGCTAGTCGGCATCGGAGGCTGAGGAACGCTGGCATTCAAGCGATCTTTGTACAGATTGGCAATGCGCTGTTCGTCTTTTGACAGGGTGACTTCCATTTGGTCAAAGAGTTCGACAGTCGCGGGATCGGTGATTTTGTTTCTCAGGTTGTAGGTGTCTACTACGCCTGTTTGCAAGTCACCCAGGGCGCGACGCAACACTTCACTGTCACTTTGACGGGTTTGGAAGAAGTTCTTTAAACTCGCTAAAGCAGCGCTGGCTGTAGCTTGTAGAGAAGTTTTTTCGCCCAATACTTCTAACCGAGCTTCTAGCATTTGAATGTGACGCTGTTTGTTGGCGCGAATGTCTTGAAACAACTCGGTCATGGCTTCGTCGGTGGCGTTTTTGGCATAGTTGTCGAATACTTCTAATCCGTAACGCTCACCTGCGATCGCCGTGTTAATTGCGTTCACAATTTCGCTCTTGCTCGATCCGCCCCACTCTTCACCCAGTTTCCACCAGCCTGCGTCGGCATCGCCCACATCGGGCAGCGTTGTATCGGGCAGCGCAAGTCCCAAATGAGTCAAAATTGCGGTGGTGAAAATCGGCAAATCGCCGGGACGACGCGATGTGATCAGGTTGTCATCAATCACTAACGGTTCGTCTACAAACTCGGCTCCCGCATTTTGCATATCTTTGCGGATGGCCCGAAATCCAGTTGCTCTCACCCCTTTGAGCAGATCGCCTTCGATCAAAACCTGCGGCCCATGACACACAGAAGCAACCAAAACGCCCGCTTCCATTGCATCCTTGACAAACCGAACAGTCTTCATGTTGGTTCGCATTTTGTCAGGAGCCATGCCGCCGGGAATAATTACCGCGTCAAAGTCAGCGGCGATCACTTCAGTAGTGGTAGCATCCGCTTCGATCGACACCTTTTCCTGCTTGCCTTTGTACGCTTCATTCATCCGAGAACCCAGTACGACAACTTCGGCTCCCGCTTTTTTGAGCGCATTGTAAGGAAGCTGAAATTCTGAATCCTCAACCCCTTGCTCGATCAGAATGGCGACGCGCTTTTTGCTCATTTCTTGACCATTCGTGTCCATGTCTGGAAGTCTCCTGTTGTCACCTCTCCAGCCAATAAGACTAGGTTAACAGAGCGATCGCGCTCCTCATTCCAGGGGGATAAGCCGTTCTCACTCTCACGGTAGATTTGGACTTTGGGCGGCTGGTTCTCTTCCTATTTGAAGATTTTGAGATTCGCAAAGATTCGTTACCTTGCATTCATCTAGACGAATAGGAGCAAAAATTATGGCAGATGCAGAACAGGCTCGGAGAAGTCCCACTGACAATGACGATTTGGAGTCGGCTCTCCACAATTTTGGCGCTCCGGTTGAGGATGAAATTGACGACGAAACCCTCGAAGACGAGCAAGATTTTGGTGACGTGCCGCAAGAATATACTGAGTCGTATGGAACGGGTGTGCAGGAAATGCCTGGTTATACGATCGGTGGCCGCACCATGCGCGATCGTGCCAGCGAATTCAATGAGGCAACTCCCGAACTCACAGGCGGCGACATTGATGCAGACTATGAGCAAGCGAATGCAGTCGGGGATGAATCTGTGGGCGGAACGGTTTCCACGCCTGATATGGACATTGTGGATGATCTAGGGAAAGCGGTTGGTTTGGAAATGGACGATCGCGCTTTTCTCCGCACCAATGAGATTTTGGAACAAAGAGACGATCGCCGTTGGGAATTGGAACCAACCTCTTCAGAAGACTATGGCGATCGCCAAATGGAACTCGACGAGATCATGAGTTCGCAAGGTGATGAGGATACTGAATAGCAAACCGATCAAATACTAAAAACAAGGAATTAGAAATGAGTTTGAAACCGATTAGTCAACAAGTTGCGGTCATTGTCGGAGCGTCTAGCGGCATTGGTCGAGATACGGCGCTAAAGATGGCTGAAAAAGGCGCAAAAGTTGTCGTGGCCGCTCGCAGTAAAGAAGGATTAGCGACGCTGGTTGAAGAGATTCATCAAAAGGGTGGAGAAGCGATCGCCGTTCCTGCTGACGTTGCTGATTTCAATCAGGTTAAAGAAATTGCAGATAAGGCGGTTGAACAATTTGGACGCATTGACACTTGGGTTCATTTGGCGGCGACCTCTGTGTTTGCAACTTTTGACAATGTGACTCCTGAAGAATTTAAGCGCGTTATTGAGGTAAATTTGTTGGGTCAAGCCTATGGTGCGATGGCTGCATTGCCTCACTTAAAGCGAGAAGGCCGAGGCGCATTGATTCACATTACGTCGATGGAAGGGCGGCGATCGCTTCCTTACCAAAGTGCCTATTCTTCTTCAAAACACGGCACGATCGGCTTTCTAGATGCCCTGCGAATCGAACTTAAGCATGAAGGCTTTCCAATTAGCGTCGCCAACATTATGCCCGGTGTGATCAACACGCCTTTCTACAACAAAGGCAAGACCAAACTGGGGGTCAAGCCGACTGGAATTCCGCCTTACTATGATGCGAGTTTGGTGACAGATGCCATTCTCTACGCCGCCGAAAACCCCGTTCGCGATTACATTGTGAGTGATGTGGGTCGCGCTTTGGATGTTGCCCAACGCATTTCTCCGGGATTGGTGGACGCTGCGCTGTTAGCGATCGCCTTTGAAGGACAAAAGACCAACGATGTCAAGTCTGAAGACGACCCAAACAACCTGTACGAGCCAGTTCAGGGATACGACAAAGTAGAAGGCGACTTTAGCAAACTCGAAATTCCCAGTCTGATCGACATGATTGATAAGGGGCCGGCTTTAGCGATCGGTGCCGTCACTGCGGCTGCGTTAGGAGTTTTTGTATTGCTAGGCGGAATGAATAATAGATAGGTTCTTCAACGCTATCTTAAACGCTGGATGTAGGGATGTTAGCCATAATGTCCCTACGTTTTGGTAACCAATTTTCAGATTAACGTGAATTCGATGAAATCCCTCGCTGTGGCGATCACTCCAGGCAGCCCCC
>NZ_JBJPHU010000020.1:45888-83588 GCF_052939515.1 Phormidesmis sp. 146-33 | reverse complement strand
TGAGGGATGAGGGATGAGGGATGAGGGATGAGGGATGAGGGGTGAGGGATGAGGGATGAGGGAGAACTTTGTTCCGCTGCGCGAGGAGGGATGAGGGATGACTTCGTTCTGCTATGTAAAGGGGAATGAGTTGTGTTAAGTGATTCAACGAGAAGGCTGAAGTGAGATTTGGAAAGGTGTAGGGTTGAAAGTGCTGCGTGTCAAACAGAATTGGCGCGATGGCGGGAGTGCGACCATGCTCAACACAATTTTGGTGGCTTTGGATGTTGGAGATTCTTCATCGTTTGCCAAAGCGCAATCTGAACAAGTAATCCAGACTTTGCAAGATCTGCACCTACGATCGGAGATGAAGGTGATTTTTTCCTATGTCGTTCCTGCTAACGAGGCTGAAGTGGATGTGATGGTCGATCGCCCCCAAGCAGATCTTGAAAGCTTCCCCTATGGCCAAATTGAGAAGCAGTTGCAGACGTATCAAAAAAGTTTGCCCTGTGCCAGCGAATTAGAGATTGTAATGGGTGACCCAGCAGAAGAAATTATTCGGTTGGCTAACATTTATAATGCTGATTTGATCGTAATTGGTAGCCGAGGTTTGACCGGAATGCAGCGTATTTTGTTGGGGTCAGTCAGCGGTCAAATTGTTGCAGATGCGCCCTGTTCGGTGTGGGTAGTCAAGCCCAAGTAACAGGTGTCTTTATTTTTGACTTGCTGCTGAGATCACCCACTCAGGACAGTTACCAAATTGACGCAAAAAGTAATCTTTGATGCCTTCTAAAGCCGCTTTTTTAGCCAATCTTTGACGATCAGTTGTTTGGGGATTCCAATAGTTCCGTAATTCACGATAAATGCCCCTAAAGGCAAATGCATAGAACTGAAGGGCAGCGATCGTAGAAGGGGCGTTGCGTTCGATCCAGAGAAAGCGATTTCGCCACCAAAAATACTCATAGTGAGGCGATCGATTTCCTCCCTTAAAGCTCGCTGAGATCTTGTGCCAAACTTTTGAATTGGGGACTAGAAGACAAATGTAGCCCGCTCTTTTGGCTCGATAACACCAGTCACATTCCTCCCACATCAAAAAGAATTTATCTTCGAGTGTGCCAATTTTTTTAATTGCTTCAGCCTTCATAAAAAACGCACAGCCGCAGACAAAATCAGTGTCTTGAACGGGCAATTCTTCGCTTAATTGGTCGATTTTTCCATAATTAATATGATCAAATTCTGCTCGATCACTTAACCATTTTCCTCCTCCAAACCAAACTTTATTCGGCTCTTTATAGAAGTAAATTTTTGAACCCAATACGCCTGCCTTTGAGTTTTGTTCGCCTGCTTCGACCAGCGTTGAGAGAACTTGAGGATCGACGATCGCATCATTATTCAATAAGAAGACATAATCAGCGCCGTGGGCTAAAGCATACTCAATACCAACATTATTCCCGCCAGAAAATCCTAAATTTGCTCCTGTTTCTAGAAGCTTGATGTTAGGGAATTTCTCTTTAAAGACGATGACTGAATCGTCGATCGAGCCGTTATCAATGATGATTGTTTCGTAATTTGAGTATTCAATTTTACTAGCTGACTCCAGACATTCGATCGTATCTTTCTGACCGTTCCAGTTTAGAATTAGAACAAAAACTTTGGGGGCTGTTTTTTCCATGAGTTCAATCAAATATTGCTCAATTGGGCATCGCGATTCGCTTCATCACTGATTAATGTTCAACAGTAGTTTTGTTAGAAGAAACCAAATTTTGAACTATGTTCGGGCCTTCCGCAAAAGCTCAAAGGCTTGTTGACGAGCAAAGGGGGGAATAAAAGATAACAGCAGTCCAGAATAGGCTTTGAATGAAGCGTTTGATCGACCTGCTAAGACCAAATCTCGACCTGTTGCCGTCTCTCCTTTTTCAATTAACCGTAATCCTAGTAAAAGTTGAGTTTCTGCAATGCGCGATCGCCGCACAGTTTCCAAATTTTCTGATTCAAATTCAAAGCTTTTTAGATAGTTGAGTTTGTCTTTGAGATAGGGAATGGCTCGATCAATTCCTTGCTGTTCAGGATGAAATCGATACTCCATCAAACGCTCTGGCAAATAATAGGCTCGCTTTCCAGCTAATGCTAACCGAACCAGAAGATCATTGTCTTCGCAGTTTTGAATATTTGCCCGCATGAAGCCTAACTCTTGAAGCGCCTTACGTCGAAACAGGGTAGCTCCAATTTGAAAGCTCTGTTTGACAAATACAACTTCTAATAAGTTATCAACAATTCCTTCTAAAAGACTTGTTCTCCCCCATTTTTTTGAGTTGAGTTCAGTGGCGTTTTGGTCTCGAAGATTGTCAGGATTAATGACCCAATGATCCGTTCCCACAAAATCAATTTGAGGGTTCTCATCTAGAATTTGACTCGTTTTTAGCAAGTAGTCTGGAGTCAAACGATCGTCATCGTCAAACTTGATAAAATATTCACCGATCGCTGCCTCAAATCCGGAGCGCATATTATTGCTTTTTCCAACATTTTGAGGGTGTCGAATGTACCGAATTCGAGAATCTTGATAGCGAGACATTAGCTCAGGCGTTTTGTCGATCGAGCCATCATCACAAACAATTAGCTCCCAGTCTGAGTGGGTTTGCTGAAGTACGCTGTCGATCGCTAGAGGCAACAGGGATGCACGATTGAAGGTGGGAATGCAGACGCTAATTTTAGGCATAAACGATAGATACGATGATTTATTGATAACCACTAATTAGAAATAATCCCCTTCTCTAACGCACAATTTTTTTGATTTTAGCCGCAGTTTTATTTAGCAATCGGCCGACTTGGATAATAGGACTTGCAGGCTTTAACAAGGCTGGTTTTTGTTCGGGTTCTTTTAAGAAGCGGTAGTGTAAAAACACTTCTTTGTAGGGAATATTATTCAGCTCTCCCTGACATAAACGAGCAAAACTATTGGACGAATATCCCATATAGTGAATGCGGTGAATCGGCTTTAAGCCTTGCTCACTGTAGAGAACGTGATCGATTTCCACAAAAGGGTCAACATTAGCGCAGTTTCCGGTGCGATCGCTCCCCGTTTCACTGAGCGTAAAGTTAAACTGTGGACGGTTACAAACTAGCGTCATGTAGTTAAACAAAAAAGCATCATCCCACCAGCCCTGTCCATTGACCCAGGACGCTTCTTGGTGGTTAATCAGGCGATTTTTCATTGAAGCAATTTCCTGGCGATCGAACAATCCTCGCTTCGACGCAAAAAAGCTAGAGCAGTGTAACTTTGGACGGATTTCTGATTCTTTAAGATCGCTCGATCGCTCAATTTCTGCAATATTTAGAGCCGCAACTTCACGAGATTTTTTGTGTTCCCAATCGTTAAAAATAAAGTCGTAGCTTTGTAGTTTCTCAAAAATATCGTCGATTGGCTTCATCGCCAAACTGTCACCATCGTAAAAAACAAACTCGTCAAAAACGCCATCAAATGCTGCAAACTTTCGATGTAAATGTCCCTTATACCAGCGAGGATGTGATTGCTGAGTGCGGTTGGCTTCGGGGTGAGCTTGAGCAAATTGACGCGCAAATTCTTCCCAACGATCGAGGGATTCCTGATTATCAAACAATGTCACATTGGGACGAGTGCGAATAGCTTGCTTGACGCGATCGAGACGATCATCAAACGGAATAACACAAACCGGAATATCAGAACCCACGTTAACTTCGATACTGTTGAGGAGAGCAACCAGTTGGTCGTACACCCCATCATTTGCCAGCGTATAAATGCCTCTTGATCGCATAAAAAAAGCTCCCTTTTGAATGAAACACTATGAATCTGCCAAGTTGCACGTCCACAGCGCCTCAATCGTAAAACTTGAAAGTCTTCTTAGGTAGCCGACAAACCCGGATGACAATCTCCTTAATTTGTGGCAGGAGGCTCTCAAAAATGTAAATGCACTGAGAGAATGCTTCAGAGCGATCGCAACCTGCTCCGGATGCTCCCCCGAAATTTTCCCCTTACCTCTTCAACTTCAGCTATTTTTTATGGAGCAAAAGTGATTTCTCGTAGAAGGATCAGTAGTTTCCTCTAAAAGGTCGAAATTTCTGTCGATTTCGATTGAGTGGCGAAAAGCAATTGAGATTCCATCTTGTTCTTGCAATTCTCGAATGAAAAATGAGGTAAAAGATGGAAATCTGTTCGGATGAAGTTAGGTGAAAAGCTAAAAACAAGAAAAAAGTTAGCCCAATGCTTCTTTTCTTTTCGATCTCTAACTGATTAACCACCTGTTGCTGCTTGATTGCGAATAATCACTTCAACTCGACGATTTTTTTGCCTGCCTTGAGGATTATCAGAACCATCAGGATTCGCATTGGGCGCGATCGGCTGACTCTTACCAAATCCCTGAGATTCAAGACGGTTGGTATTAATACCAAAGTTCTGACTTAAATAAGTTTTGACGGATTCCGCACGCTTTTCAGATAGCGTCTGATTGTATTCGTCGCTGCCTTTGCTGTCGGTGTAGCCGTTGATTGCAACCGGAGCATTTTTATAGTTTTTCAACAACAAACTTAGTTTGGCAAGTGTCGGTTTAGCCGTGGGTCGCAGTTCAGATTTATCAAAGTCAAACAAAATGTTTTCGGGCAAATTAATCCGAATTCCACTACTAGTTTTCTCGGCCTGCAATTCTGAAAGCGTCTTCTCAACCTGAACGCTAGTTGTTGTAGTTTGCAAAGGTTGCTGAACTTCGAGTTGAGTGCTGGCGATCGCTTGAGGAGGTTCTAACTGAGTGACCGCAGGCTGACTTGTTTGAGTAATTGTAGTCGTTTGAGGAGCTTTTTCGGGTTGCTTTGAGCACGCGAAAACTGTTAGCAGTAACCACGAAGCGATCGCACCCAAAATGAACGGTCGCTCAATCATTTGGCCGTGTCTCCGATCGAAATATTAGAAAGAACAAATTTTGGAGAGGTGCTAAAGGATGCATCATTACCAAATTTAGAATTGGTTGTTAGCGTGACTGTATTATTTCCTGGGGCAATGCGTCCCTTAAAGACAAACTGCCCTTTGAGCGTCGTTCCCGGTTGAATTGTAATTTCAGAATTCTCCGGTGGAGCGGCGAGATTATACTGATTTCCTAAACTGTCCGAAAGCAGCATATCATCAGAGCCATTTAACTTGATCGCCTCTTTATAACCATTGGTAATCGCGATGCTTGCCGTAATACTATCTTCTGCAAACGTAAGCTGCGTCAGGCGCAAAGTCGAGCCGTTGGGATGGTTAGCCTGAAGATTTAAAGTTTGAGCGGCTGGGAGCGATCCACTATCCACCGAGGCAGCAGGTGGACTAGGAGCGACCGTTGTAGTAGGTTGGGGCGAAACGGCGGTGGTGGGTGGGGTGACGACTTCGGTAGCCGCAGGACGGCGCTGATTTAAGAAGAAGTAGGCGGCTCCGCCGATACCGATCAGAGCAGTAAATAATATTCCATACAAGAAGCCACGTAGACCGTTGCCACTGTTGCGGGTCGGCTCAGACGGGGGGCGATCGCGCAGATTAGACATACTTACTTAAAACTCGCTGAGTAAAGGTAGAAAGTCGAGCAGTTGTAGAAGGTTTGACGAAAAGTTTGACACTGGGAGCAAGCTCTTAAATTAAGGTATCAATCAATACTTGAATCATGATTTGACCGTTTTTGATTAACCAAAATAGCGTCTAACTTTTGGCTCACAAAGGATTTACACGAAGCTAACCCTGATTTAACTTTAACGTCAAGGCAAGAGGTTAAGATTAAGGATGGTTAATCGATGAATAAAGAAATAGCTCTCTTCTAAAACGTTTTCTACTGCACTAATACTGCACTAATATTGTCAGTCCCTCAGCAAACTGAGTTGGATTTTGAGCGGCTAATCGTTTCTCGATCGCTCCTGATTATCGTCGCCACAGCCTTGTTAAAGGAACACTTGGAAAAAAGCTACAGTAATTCTCAATCAGGTCGAACTTCTCCTAAGATAAGAACTCTAAAACGGTCTCATAGTTAAAAAATCGAATGTGAGGAAAATTCCAACAGTTTGCACTCGGAAAATAGTTCCAGGTGTCAATATCTTGAGTGAATAAAAACTTGATTCTAGCCATCAAAGGAAAATGATTGGGCACGTTAATTAGTAAATAACCTTTTGGGGTTAAAACTCGTCTCAATTCTTTTAATAAATGTAATGGATCAAGAAGATGCTCAAACACATCTTTGCAGAGAATGAAATCAACAGACGCATTCTCTAAGGGTAAAGATTGAGTGCAGAAGTCTTCTACCAAATTAGTTTTATGAAATCCATATTGCCTTGCTTTTTCTAAAGCAAAACTATTGGCATCAATGCCAATCAGTTGCCCTGTAATTTGAGGTTTGACCGCGCAAGAAAAGACTCCCATTCCGCAGCCTGCATCCAACAAATTGTGGATCTTAACTTTGCTGAGAACTTGCTCCCAGACAGGAGAAAAATAATTCGATCGACCATCTTGTGAGATGTCGTTAAAGAGCGCATTGCTAAAGTGAGGACATTCTTGATTGGGCATCGTTCACCTCATCTGAATTGCGGCACTACAATAGATTGGCGCTGGCACCCGATTGACGGATCAAGTTCATAAAATTGGACTTCCAAAAATTTTAGGGAACTCTGGTTGCAGACCGTCATCAAACGTTGTATGCGATCGCTCCTCAAACTATGAATATTTTGATGCTCTCCTCGACGTTTCCCTATCCCCCCACAGGCGGAGGAACTCAGGTTCGCACCTTTAATCTGCTCAAATATCTCAGCCAGCGCCATCAAATCACGTTGTTGACTCAAAGACCGCCCCAAACCACGGATACTGAAGTCGCAGCGCTGCATGATCAGGTTTCAGAATTAGTGGTGTTTGCTCGCCCTGACACAGTGCCGACTCAAAAATTTTTAGATAAGCTGGGTCGTTTTGCCACGTTTCTCAACGCCGGAACGCCGCCCAATGTCTTGTCTAGCTATCTGCCAGAGATGCAGGAATATGTCGATCGAGCGATACAGTCGGGAAAATATGATGTAATCACCTGTGAACACAGCGTCAACGAAATTTACGTTCGTCCCGAATCTCGAAAAACACACCGCACAGTTGTGAATGTTCACAGTTCTGTTTACGGATCTTGCAAAAATCAACTGCAAACGGGAACTTCAGAAAACACACTGCGCGATCGCTTAAATTTGCCGCTTCTAAAACGCTACGAACAACGCTACTGCAAAAAATTTACCAACATTGTCGTGACGACTGAGGAAGATCGATCGCAACTGCAAGCATTCAATCCAACGGCTCAGTTTCAAGTGATTCCCAACGGAGTTGATTTTGCTGACTTTCCTTATCGGACGGCTGATCCAGGTGGTCACAAACTGATCTTTATTGGCGCGATGGATAACCTGGCGAATATTGACGCAGTGCAATTTTTGAGTTTAGAAATCCTGCCCGTCCTACAGCAAAAATACCCCGACACTACGCTGGCATTAGTGGGGGCGCGTCCGACTCCAGAAGTGCTGCAACTGGGCGATCGTCCCGGTATTACGGTTACAGGTCGCGTTCCCTCGATGTCAGATTATCTTCATCAAGCAACGGTTTGCGTCATCCCCATGCGAACGGGATATGGAATCAAAAATAAAACGCTAGAAGCAATGGCCGCCGGAACGCCAGTCGTATCGAGCGATCGTGGCTTAGAAGGTATGACCGTCGATGGGTTAGACGTTCCGCTGCGGGCGTTGAGAGCCAATCGAGTCGAAGACTATGTACAAGCGATCGGGCGATTATTTGAAGACGCATCCCTGCGAGAACAGCTTTCACAAGCGGGACGATCGCTCATCGAAGCTGATTACACCTGGGAGCAAGCCGGACGACTCTATGAAGAAGCTTTAGCAGGATGAGAGTCTTTGGCTAGGTGCCCTTCCAAACGGTTAATAGTCTCCGCCGTCATGCCCCCCCATCGTGGTTGCCAAAGTCATAATCGTGATGTCCGCTGTAGTCGCCGGACTGGTGATCGGGATGCCCACTGCCATCTCCACCGTGATCGGGATAATGATGTCCACTTTGGTCAAAATTAGTCCCCGCATCAATCACATCCGAGATGTCAAATGCAGAGTCAGCCAGAAACAAGCAATCCCTGATCTCGCCGCGCATTAATTCATAATTACAAGACTCTCCGATCGCTCGGTGATAGTCCACAAAGCTAACCGCATCACAATACATCGCTAACCCATAGCAATCATGACGAGTACTGTAGCCCCACTCTTTAGTCATGCTTTTGACTTGAGCAGGTGTGTAGCTCTTTTGTGACCCATAGCGGGCACGGAGCAATCGGCCCAGGCGTTTGGCATAGGTGCGAATGGCGAGGCGTTTCTTTTGCTTGAGGTCTGAGCGTCTGACTAACTCTATAGGCACCACCACGATGGCGAGACTTCCGGCTACAATCGCGATCGCCGCCAATCCATTCAAGGCTTCTTGCAATAAATTTGACATCGGCTTATCTCTACACTAGAAATTCACTAGGAGTCGTCTTCACCCTGTCACCGTTCCATACACTCAGCCCCTCTCTTATTTCAGAAAGTGCTTGCAAAAGAACGCCTGAGCCAACACTTTCCCTAAAGATCGAGGCAAAGCTCAAAAGTCAACGATTTCCTCAAAACTTAGTACAAAATTCTTTCTTCGCGTATACCATCGTGTAACAATCCCCCTCTAAACTTGGTCGCGATCGGGCATGAAATACCATTCCATTTCCAGAACACTTTTGCGAATTCGGTGGGGCACCGTAGGCGCGATCGTCGTCCTTATTGGTGCAGCCGGGTTAGTCGCCGGAAGTGCCTGGTTGAGTGTGCAGTTTATTGTCGATCCGCGATCGGTCGTCTGGCTCAATCAATATCTTCCCGCAGGGGCAAAAATTCCCGTCGGAGCCGATGAACCGCGAACGCTAGCAGAAGTGCAAGCAGCCCTCAAAAAAGCAGGATTGACAACAGGCGATCCGATTTTGCTCGAACGATCTAACACCAAAGCAACCGATCTCTTGCTGCCCGTTTTGAAACGCAAAGAAAACTGTGATCTCAACTGCGATCGCATTACTGAACTGCGCGTCTACCGTCCGGTCAACAACTCCCGTGGGCGATCGCGAGACACCGTACAGATGATCAGTCAGATGAACGTCGATGAGCTAGAAGAATCGTTTGTCGTTGCCCCGATCGCCAAAGCCAGACCTGGATATCAGTCCGCTGATCGCGCGCTTCCTTTGGGCACTTTACAGCGCTTTGAAGACAAGACCACTCCACGGGGCACCTGGCTCAATCTAAGCGGACAGATGGATGCTGGGGACAACGCTGTCACCTATGGGCAAGTTATTCACTACAACCCCGATCGCATTCGCCTGAGCGTCATGCTGCGTTGGACAGGTCCTCCCGGAGAACTTCCGACCTGGCAAAAACCCGCCAAAGGTAACCCATCTGAGCTATCGGTCAATCAAACCGTCGGACTCGAACCCGACTTTCAAGTGTATCAACTGCGATCGCGCAAAGGGTCTGACCCCGTTCTTCAGCCGATCGACCTCAAAAAGCCTGCTTTAGAGAATGGAGCCTACGTCGATGCGCTCTATCTGGCTCAAAATGGCCTGTGGTCTACTGCTTTAGAAATTCTGCAATCGGTCAAGCAGCGCAACCCTTCAGAGTGGACTTTAGCCGCTCAAGCTCAAATGACTTTGGTAGAAAAACATGCTCAAGTGACGCGATCGCAAGCCGAAAAACCGTGGGTCAGCGCCGGACAACAAGCCCTGGTCAATCTCACAGATGGTCGATGGTTTAGGGCACAACAGCTTTTACAAAACCCAACTGACCTGAATGAAGTGGCCAGCTTGTTAAAGACAGATTCGGGCCGCTTATGGAAGCGAGTCAGTGCAGCACTGCGGATCAATCCCGTCCGACAGGATGTGCAAACCTGGGGCGCATTGATTTTGGCCGCTCGACAAAGCCGATCGAGCGCGATCGCATGGCTCAAAAAACAGCCTCAAGAAAGGCCGACTAGCCGTGCCCAGATTATCAAACTGCTTAGTCAGCTAGATTCAAGTGAGCTAGAGCCAGATATCGAACTGCCGCCTTCCCCCACTCCCAAAAAATCACCTCGGCCCTCCAACAAGCCTGTGAAGGTACTTCCTTGAATAAGCTATTTGGGAGAGCAAGCTAACCCCCCACGAGTGAGGGCTTTAAACTACGGATCTGGTCATGAAGTCCCCCAGAATTGACAGCTTGCGGGGCAGAAGACTTGAACACGGCAGCGAAAAAATCGTCGAACTTCTGAGAAACCGTAGATTTGTTTCGTTCCTCCGGAGGGTGCGCCTTCAGTGGAGACTGACGTTAATTCACGATCCTAAAAATCATTTGCGCGGCTGGCTGGCTAGATTAATACGATCGCCCAACTGTCTCAAGGTTTGGGCCATACTCGGATCGCTCTCTTTGAGTTGAGAAATTTTGTCACAGCTATACATCACCGTGGTGTGATCTTTGCCGCCAAACTCTTCCCCAATCTTGGGCAGGCTCAACTCGGTGTGGTGCCGCATCAAATACATGCCAATCTGTCGAGCCACGCTGATTTCTCTACGGCGAGAATTGCCTTTGAGGTCGTCGATCGACACACCAAACACCTCCGCTACCGTCGTGATCACCGCCTTGGGAGACGCTTCAACTTTCTCAACGGGCGGATTTAACACAGGCGCAATATTCTCCACGGTCATCGGCAGACCCGAAATCGAAATGTAGGCCACCGCTCGAATCAGCGCCCCTTCTAGCTCTCGAATGTTGGACGTATAGCTTGATGCAATGTACTCAATCACCTCACGCGGCAGACGCATGTTTTCATACTCCGCCTTCTTTTGCAAAATCGCCATGCGCGTTTCCAGATCGGGGAGTTGAATGTCAGCAATCAGCCCCATTGAAAACCGAGAACAAAGGCGCTCTTGAAGTTTGGGAATTTGATTGGGGGGACGATCGGAAGCCAAAACCACCTGTTTTCCCGCCTCATGCAGCGTGTTGAAGGTGTGAAAAAACTCCTCCTGCATATACTCCCGACCTTCGATGAACTGAATATCGTCTACCAACAGCACGTCTACCGCCCGATACAATTCATGAAAGCTCGGCATACTATCTTTGCGAATCGCGGCAATCAGATCGTTTTGAAACTGCTCAGTCGAGACGTAGAAAACTTTAGAATTGGGGCAAATTTCTAACCGATAGTGCCCGATCGCCTGCATCAAATGCGTCTTACCCAACCCGACACCGCCACACAAAAAGAGCGGATTAAACTCGCGTCCCGGAGATTCTGCAACGGCCAGCGAAGCCGCGTGCGCCATTCGATTGTTGGGCCCGACCACCAGACGCGAAAAAATGTACTTCGGATTGAGGTCAGAATTGCGACGTTGACCAGAAGGCGCGGGATCAGGAACACTCACCTCGATCGGCAACGGGTAAAAAAACATTTCAGAGTCAATGTCCATCCCATCTTCGCCTTGAGCGGCCGTGATGTGAATCTCAACCGCCCGCCCCAACACATCGTGGACAACCTCGGTGAGCGTCTTCATGTAGTACTTTTGAATCCAAGTCCGCGCAAACGGATTCGGCGTTCGCAAAACCAGACAGTGATCGTCAAGCTGTTCTGGAATCGCAGTTTTGATCCAAGTCTCAAACGTGGGGCGACTCAATCTAACTTGTAACCGCTCTAGCACCTGAGACCAGAGACTTTCGATCGCAATTTCCACGGTTAAACCTCTAACTGACCACCAAACTGTGAAGCCAAACAGAAGACAGCATCAAGACGATCATCCTTTAGTCTTCTGTCGTTTTCCACAAGGGACTAAAAGCATAAAACAATTTACTCCATTTTTTTCTGAATTTCGCGATCGTTATAGACTGCTGACTCAAGACGCTGCAAATCCTGGGTTCAGCTTTTCTACAGGTCTTAGCAGAAGGGTTTAATATTTAGATTAGCGTCTACCACAGACGGCGAGTTTCTCAGCAAATTGCTGAAACTTTTGCCCAAATCTCAGGTAATTCGGCTGATTCCAGTAACCTTCTCGGACTTTTGGGTGTGAACAATTCCCCTCCCTCGGCTCGGCTTGATCTGCAAACCCTATTTCCCTTTGAGCTAGACGACTTTCAGCGACAGGCGATCGATGCGCTCAATGCAGACAAGTCCGTGGTGGTCTGTGCGCCCACAGGTTCGGGGAAAACGCTGATCGGGGAATATGCCATTCATCGGGCCTTGGCGGGCAATGGTCGCGTCTTTTATACCACGCCGCTCAAAGCGCTGTCTAACCAAAAACTCCGTGATTTTCGGGATCAGTTTGGAGCCGATAAAGTGGGTCTGCTGACCGGGGATGTGTCGATCAACCGAGACGCGCCAATTCTGGTGATGACGACCGAAATCTTTCGCAACATGCTCTACGGAACGCCGATCGGAGAAGTAGGCACCTCCCTCACGGGGGTCGAAGCCGTCGTGCTGGATGAATGTCACTACATGAACGATCGCCAGCGCGGAACGGTCTGGGAAGAGTCGATTATTTACTGCCCAACTGAGATTCAACTCGTTGCCCTCTCGGCTACGGTGGCCAACAGCGATCAGCTTACGGATTGGATTGCTCAAGTTCACGGCCCGACTGATCTGATTTACTCAGATTTTCGCCCTGTGCCACTCCATTTTTCTTTCTGCAATACTAAAGGGCTGTTTCCTTTACTAGACGACGACCAGCAAAAAATCAACCCCCGCCTCAAGCCCAAACGCGGGCAATATCGACCCAAAGGAGCCAATCAGCGAGGCGCACCCCGACCCGAAGCCCCCAACATTGCTTTTGTCTTGAGCAAGCTACGCGAAAAAGACATGCTGCCTGCGATCTACTTCATCTTTAGCCGCAAGGGATGCGATCAGGCGGTGACAAATCTGGGGCCGCTATCTCTGGTGAATCCATCCGAAGCGGCGCGACTAAAGGAGGCGATCGACGAATTCCTCAGCAGAAATCCAGATGCTGGCCGGGCTGGACAGGTTGAGCCACTCTATCGAGGCATCGCCGCCCATCACGCTGGGATTTTGCCCGCCTGGAAAGGACTGGTCGAAGAACTCTTTCAACAAGGGCTGATCAAAGTGGTCTTCGCGACAGAAACCCTGGCCGCCGGGATCAACATGCCTGCCCGCACGACCGTAATCTCCAGCCTCTCCAAACGTACCGATTTGGGTCATCGCCTGCTAAATCCCTCAGAGTTTCTGCAAATGGCAGGACGGGCTGGCCGACGTGGGATGGATAAGGAAGGCTATGTAGTGACCGTCCAAACGCCCTTTGAAGGCGCAAAAGAAGCCTCTTATCTGGCGACAACAGGAGCCGACCCCCTGGTGAGTCAGTTCACACCCAGCTACGGAATGGTGCTCAATCTCCTGCAAACCCACACCATTGACGAAGCCAAAGAACTCGTTGAGCGCAGTTTTGGACAATATCTCTCCACGCTATATCTACGTCCTCAGCAGCAAGAAGTCGATCGCGCCAAAGCCGAACTTGCCCAACTCGAAGCCCAGGTTGCCTCGGTCGATTGGAAGCTGATGGAGCAATACGAAAAACTGCAAGAACGCCTCAAAGAAGAAAAGCGCCTGCTCAAAACGCTGCAACATCAAGCCGACGAAATGCACTCCGGAGAACTGGCGATCGCCCTCTCGTTTGCTGTCGCCGGAACCCTCGTCTCACTCAAAGGCGACCATGTGCGAATGGCTTATCCCCTTCCAGCGGTCTTAGTAACCAAAGTCCAGGGATCTGGGCAGTTTCCCTATCTCGTCTGTTTGGGGCAAAACAATCGCTGGTACATCTCAACCGTCGGTGACGTAGTAAATTTACGGGGCGATATTCCCAGATTGCGTGAAGTAGACGAAATTTTACCGCCCTCAGATTTGCCACCCAAACCCGGTCAGTCTCGCAGCGGTAACGAAATAACCGACGCGATCGCGCGCAAAATTCCCGATGTCCCCGGCTCAGACGAAGATGCCCCCGAAGTCTACGCCCAACTGCAACGCATGGAGGCCGTCCATGCCCAAATTGAGTCTCATCCGGTTCACGCCTGGGGCGATCGCAGCTACTTGATGAAACGGCAGCGACGCATTCAAACCCTCAAAGCAGAAATTCAAGATCGTCAAGAAAAGCTCGATCGCCAAGCCCAACGCCATTGGGAAGAATTTCTCAGTCTGATTACCATTCTGCAAAGTTTTGGATGTCTCCAGGGACTCATGCCAACCGATCTAGGGCAAGCAACCGCTGCCATTCGGGGAGACAACGAACTTTGGCTCGGATTGGCCATCATGTCGGGTGATCTTGACCACCTTGATCCCCACCATCTAGCAGCCGCTTGTGCAGCTCTGGTAACCGAAGTCTCTCGCCCCGATAGTTGGACTCGCTACGACGTTTCTTCGGAGGTCGAGGATGCCCTAAGCGAACTCAGAGGCATTCGGCGACAGCTTTTTCAGCTTCAGCGTCGTCACCAAGTCACCCTCCCTGTCTGGCTCGAATATGACTTTATCGGACTGGTCGAGCAGTGGGCCCTAGGCACCGAATGGACAGAACTCTGCGCCAATACCAGCTTAGATGAAGGCGATGTGGTGCGGATTTTGCGCCGTACCCTCGATTTTCTGTCGCAAATTCCTCACATTCCCCATGCGGCTAGACCGATTCAAACCAACGCGCTTCGGGCGATCGCGCTCATCGATCGCTTCCCAGTCAACGAAGGGGTTGAGTAATGACCCCCCAAAGACCGTAGTACTGAGCTAGTTAATGTAAAATTTATAATCTCCATCTACTGGCATAACTCAGCTATGATTCTCGAAGCTCCTTCCCTGTACTCAATTCAGCCGTGAATAAGCAGACAAAACTTCTCCGTACAAAATCTCTTGATCTCCGTAAAAAGCCTGATTGCTTCATAAAAACATTTGCCCATACTGGGAAAAGAGCGCTAGAGCGATTTAGCGTACTTAGATGGCTGAAATTAAACTTTGGGAGCCACGTCGCAGGGTTGATAAAGGTAGGCACTGAGCGATGAGCAGTTGGTTAACGGTGCGTAAATACTCAGTCGAAAGCTATCTAAAACGCCTGATCACGCCCAATCGCAGTTCTCCCTCAAAAATTTGGCTCTATTCATACTCTTATTGACTCAGTTGTTTAGGGTTTTTCCAACGTGAACGACCTGGATTTGGAGCGACCTAGAATTCTTGTGGTAGATGACCACCCGTCCAGTCGGATGACCGCCGTTGCCCTCTTGTCGGTTGAGGGTTACGATGTTTTGGAGGCAGAAAGCGGCTCTGCGGCACTTTCACAGGTTTTTGCGACTAACCCAGATTTGATTCTTCTGGATGTGATGATGCCCGGAATGGATGGCTACGAGGTCTGCCGTCGCCTCAAAGCGGATGAACAAACTCGTTTGACACCCATCGTATTTGTCACCGCACTGGACGATCGTCGTGCCCGACTCAGAGGCATCGAAGCAGGGGGCGATGATTTTCTGACCAAGCCATTTGATCAATTAGAACTCTCAGCACGGGTCAAGTCGCTAATCCGCCAAAAACGGCTGAACGAAGATCTCGACCATGCCGAAAAAGTGTTGTTCTCGATCGCGCGCACCGTCGAAAGTCGCGACCCCAACACCGGGGATCATTGTGAACGGCTCGTGATGCGGGGCAAAGCCTTTGGTGAATTCTTAGGGTTGTCTCGTCCCGAAGTCCGCGATTTGATGTGGGGCGGCTATCTACACGACATTGGCAAGGTGGGCATCCCAGATGCGGTCTTGCTCAAACAGGGCAAACTCACGCCCGAAGAGTGGGAAGTGATGCAGCAGCATGTCTTGATTGGCGAAAAAATCTGTCAACCCCTAAGAACGATGCGCGGAGTTGTCCCGATTATTCGTCACCATCATGAGCGCTGGGATGGGTCGGGCTACCCAGATGGGCTGGTCGAGGGTGAGATTCCACATCTGGCACAGATTTTTCAAGTGGTTGATATCTACGATGCTTTGACGAGTGAGCGTCCTTACAAAAAGGCGTTCTCCCCGGAGGAGGCGCTCAAAATTATCGAGGAAGAAACCGCTAAGGGCTGGCGCAACCCGGAGCTAATTACTAAGTTTAGTGAGTTTATTCGGACGATCGAAATCCAGCCAGCCACGCCTCCAACCATTCAACAGGGTGATCTATCAATCTGGTTTCAAAAGTACATCAAAAGCGCCCGCAAACCTTGAGGCTAGACGTTGAGAACGTCGATCGCGCCTTCCCATGAAGCTGTATAAAGCATGTCCGACTTCTTCTAAGAGCTACTCTAAAATTGAGACACCTCTGGAGATCCGCAGAGTTTTGCTGCCAATGAAAACTCTTACTAAAGCGCTTACTCATGTCAATTTAACGTCAATCTCAGCCAAGTCTACGGGAGGTGTGGTGCATGTTAGTCATCCTGGTGGGCGATCAAATTATTTCTCCACAAAAAGTCTGTCAAACCTGTTTGCTGGCTGACCAGAGTGGCCAACCTCGCTGGCAACAGGGACAACTTCGCTGCGGCTATGCGATTCGTAAGTTGTCTGAGACTCAGCCCAGTCAATATGAGTGTCAGATGGGGTTTCGAGTTGCTAATGTCGAGTGAGGCAGTGAGCAGAATTTGAGTCCAGGCATTAGGATGAGATTAATCAAACTGCCAACCGCTAAAAGAAAGCAAACGGCTACTGTGTCTTACAGCCTTTAGAAACCTACACTCAAATTAGGAGAATCCGCATGTCTTGGCGTGGGTCAACAACTGTTTCTGATCGCATTTTTGCCTGTCTCGCTTACCTTCTGCCACTCCTTGATTTAATCGGACTGGTTACAAGGCCCCTGATTCTGACAGAATCTTTTTTGACTCCTATATTGAGAGTCCTGGTGGTTCCCCTGTCACCACTGCTGGCAATTTACAATAGTTTGGGCGGCATCGTTTCATTTGTCGTCTTCTTTGCGCTCTACCTGCTTGTGGTTCGCAACGAAAACTTGCCTCACTTCATCCGCTTCAACACCATGCAGGCAATTTTGTTTGGAATTGTTTTGAGCCTGATTGGGCTGGTTTGGGCTTATGTTTTGGCACCGATTTTAGGGACAAGTGTCTTGCTGACACAGACGTTGTTTAACACAATTTTCTTGGGCATGGTGGTTGCGGTTGGGTTTTCGATCGTTCAATCTGCGCTCGGAAAGTATGCAGAAATCCCTACGATTTCAGAAGCCGTCTACATGCAAGTGCGCTAGACCTGAGATTCGACAATTGCCGCAGTGCGAGCGATCACTGAATTCTCTAAATAGCCAATTCCTTCAATCTCAATGCGAATGCGATCGCCCACCCCGATCGCGCCTACTCCCTCCGGAGTCCCCGTCAGCACCACATCTCCCGGCAATAGCGTCATCACCTGACTAATGTAAGCCACCAATACATCAGGCGGAAACACCATTTCGCTGATTGCGGCTGACTGCACAGGGTGACGATCGTTATTCACAAAGGTTTGCAGCCTCGCCCCTGGATTGATCTCGCGCACCACCCACGGCCCCAGCGGACAAAATGTGTCAAATCCTTTGGCCCGTGTCCACTGACCGTCTTTTTTTTGCAGATCTCTCGCCGTTACATCGTTGGCGATCGTATAGCCCCAAATTTTGCTGTGAGCGTCTTCTGGGGTGCAGTGAGAACAGCGATCGCCCATTACTAGCGCCAGTTCCCCTTCATAATCGACTCGCGCTGACTGAGACGGGTAGCAGATCTCGGCATCCATCGCAATTACCGTCGTCGGCGGTTTGAGAAACAACAGCGGCTCATCTGGAACTGGAGTCCCCATCTCGGCCGCATGATTTGCATAGTTTTTGCCCACAGCCACAATCTTAGAAGGCGCGCAGGGAGCCAAAATTTGATAATGATTAGCGTCTAAAACTTGATCCGTCGGCTGTCCCTTCATCCACGGAGGCGCATCTAACACTTGCACTCGACGATCGATCTGCAACAGCCCATAAAAAATCTTGCCATCTGGGGTCTGAACTCGAACATAGCGCTGTGCCATACCGGGATAGATACCTTAATTACGTATAAAACTTCAGGGCGTGGACTGCCCACTCGCATACAGCGAATGCCTGCAAAATCTGGAGTCTCAGGCTTAACGTCTAGCACCTTCTAGCTGGATCGTCTAGAAACTGGGATAGAATGGTAAGTCCTTGCTTTTTCATTATTGGGGAACTGGGTAGCAGGTCAAGTATTTTTTTGACCCAATTTGCTACTGAGTTTGCCAATCGAAAAGGCCGACTTGTCCATAAGGAGAAAAGCTGGTATGAATTTCATTTACGAAACGATGTACATTTTGCGCCCCGACCTCAACGATGAAGCGATCGATGCGGCGATCGAAAAGTATCAAAGTCTGTTGAGAGACAACGGTGCAGAAATCATCGAAACTCAACATCGCGGCAAACGCCGTCTCGCCTACGAAATCGCCAAACACCGCGAAGGCGTTTACATTCAGATGAACTACACAGGCGACGGTAGCCAGATCGCTGGAATGGAGCGCGCCATGCGGATCAGCACCGAGGTCATTCGCTACCTGACTGTCAAGCAAGACGTGCCCAAAGCCGAAGACGTTGAGGCCGTTGCAGTCGAAGGTTAGTTAGACTAATGCCAGGTTCAAAGTTTGAGGTTTAGGGTTTAACGTGACTGATAGATCACCTCCGTCCTAAGCCTTTAACTTTCATTTACAGTCACGTTATGAAGCTCTCAAAAAAGAATCTGGATCAGCGCCTTGACCATGTGTATGATGCGATCGTCGTCGGCGGTGGCGCAGGCGGACTCTCAGCAGCCCTCTACCTACAACGCTATCGATTGTCTTGCCTGGTGATCGAAAAAGGACGAGGGCGATCGTTCTGGATGCAAGATTTACGCAATTATCTTGGCTTGCCGCCGACAACTCCGGGACGCACCATGCTCCAACAAGGGCAAGAACATTTTCTCTCACTCGACGGCGACTATCTCCCCGGCTTTGTCGAAGATGTCCAGGATGACGGAGAAACCTTCGCGGTCAAGGTCAAGGTCGGCAAAAAAGACAGCATTTATCAGACGCTTCGAGCCAAGTATCTCGTCGCAGCCAGCGGGGTGATCGACCATCTGCCCAAGCTAGACGATATGCAAAACGTCTATGATTACGCGGGCTACAATCTGCACGTTTGTATGATCTGTGATGGCTACGAGATGGGGGATAAAAACTGTGGACTGTTTGTAAATACCGAAGCCGCGATCAACACTGCCTTTGTGCTGAACTGGTTCACGCCCTACATCA
The DNA here is from genome assembly GCF_052939515.1 of Phormidesmis sp. 146-33. Lineage (NCBI taxonomy): Bacteria > Bacillati > Cyanobacteriota > Cyanophyceae > Leptolyngbyales > Leptolyngbyaceae > Phormidesmis > Phormidesmis sp. 146-33. The sequence goes on along the minus strand of NZ_JBJPHU010000020.1, from coordinate 64,253 downwards.
CCGTTTTCACGCAGGGCTTATGTGAGGTCAGCGCCGAGATGCGCCAAAAACTTCAGGATCACGGCTATCCCCTGGTCGAAACGCCCCTTCGCCGCTTTTTGGGTGACAATCACGAAATGAATGGGGTGGAGTTGACGGATGGAACGATCGTCCCCCTTGAAACTGGACTCATCTCAATGGGGTCTCATTATCACAACGAGTATCTCAAAGGGCTAGACCTCCAGTGGAAAGGCGGTAATCTGACCACAGATGGCATGTGTCGCACCTCTCATCCAAGAATATTTGCCCTGGGGGATTTAAAAGAGGGCCTAAACCAGATCTCAATTGCCGTCGCAGATGGTACATTAGCGGCAACTGCAATTTGGCGTGATATTCGTCGCGCTTCCCCACCTCGTCTTTGGGAAGAGCACCTCAAACAGGCAAGCCATTAAAATCTGGAGTGACAAACAAGTGACCCAAGCGGATACCCCTCACATTCAACAACTGCAATCAGAGGTTGTGCGGCTGCAAGAAGAATTGCAAATGCGCGACCAGCTCGTCCAACAGCTTTCGCAAGAACTCTTTCGTCTAGTCAAGGGCAACGCTAACCCGGTGCCGACTTCGGAAATCTCTGCGGAGCGTCATCTGGCAGAAATGCGGGCGCTCAGAGAACAGCTACAGCACGTTGAGCAGCAAGTTACGTTTTATCAGGAGCAGATTGCCGAACGCGATGCTGAAATCTATCAACTGCGGCAGTCGGTTCAAGAATTGACCGATCGCTCTCGCATGTTAGAGCAGGTCGTTCAGGAGTTGCCCAAGATCTACAAGCAAAAGTTTGCCGAGCGCATGGCTCCCGTCCGCGAAAAGGTGGCTCTGGTGCAGCGAGAAAACCGTCAGCTTCATGCGGAGTTGCAAAGTGTCAGCTACCGATTGGCGGTTAGAACTCGCCGCACGTCTCACCTAGATTTGCCCAGCTTCCCCCGATCGGAGGGAGATATCTCGCTACCCAGCTTTGGGAATGCCTGATCGTTTGGGGTGGCTGCCTTTCAACCAGGCTTCAGATTTTGGCTGGCAGAGGTTGAAATTTCGATGGGAACTAAGTTTTAACGACGCTAAAGGGAACGGTTCGTCTTTTTAAGAGGAGGGAAGGTTCCCTTTTGTTTGATCGTCTGTAGGCTTCACCACCTCAAAATAAGCCTCAAAATAAAAAACAGCCCGATCATACTTTTTCAAGAACGATTAGGGCCATCAGGCGGGATCATTCAACCGATCGCTTCACGCCACCTCTAAAGCAGGCAAGACCTGAAGGGTAGGAAGTTCTAAAGAAGCCAGCAGTGCATCATAACTTTCAAAAATCGTGAAGGCACGATCGAGCTGTGTGATTTCAAAGACCAGTTGGGCAGATGGGCACAGACCACACAAAACGAGCCGGGCCCCCACTTGAGTCGCTACGTTTAGCCCTGCAACCAGCGAAGCGAGGCCAAAGCTGTCGATAAATTCAATACACGACATATCCACCACCCACAGCTTGCGGCAACGAGAAACGCTACCTTGAGAAACCTGCGATGCGACCGTTTCAAGCTGTTGCCGAAGGTGACCGCCGCCTCGCAAATCCAGCCGACCCTGGGGCTGAAGTAAAAACTCCTCACTGATGCTTTTAGAACCCATAGCCTCATTCCTAAAAAAGATTTCGTTGACTTTTAAAAGCACTTGCTCGTCCCCACCCAAAACCGATAAACCTTGTTTTACTGCTCAGTCGATCGACCGAATCAAATCGCTGGGATGTAGAGACTAGGGGACTTTTCAAGCTAAGTAGATATACGTAACTTGCTGCTACAACTATAAAGATTAGCTTCGTCGGCTTTGAGGAATTCTCCGGAGGATTCACAAAATCTTCACGTTTGGGTTCCTTTATATTAAAATTTTCTCTTTTGTGATAAAAATTGCAGTTTTTGCCTCGAAAGCTTTTTTGAAAATAGCCCCAATAGGCTTTTGATCAACTCATTTTGCGGCAGGATGATTGGCTGGTTGCTGACGCGCCTGAATCGGAAGCTTTGTATAGGATCTGATTTGTCCGCCCTCAATGTAAGGAAATGTCTCTAAGATTAAGAAAGCTCTCCGTCGCATCCAGGACAACAAAAGCCAGAATTCAAATTACCCTGCATTGACACCGTTCTGAAATCAAGTCAAGATCGACAGGAAAGATGAAGCTTTGTAAAGGTTAACCTAATGTCTCTTGACTTTATCTCGCCCGAAGCTATTCAAGAAATTGCTCAACAGTACGGCTACTGGGCGATTTTCTTTGGAATTTTGTTAGAAAATTTGGGCTTGCCTATTCCCGGAGAAACCGTCACCCTAGCCGGGGGATTTTTAGCTGGAAACGATCAGCTTAACTACTGGTACGTTTTGGCTGACGCAGCCTCTGGCGCGATTCTAGGGGGCACTTGCGGCTACTGGATTGGACGCTACGGGGGGTGGCCATTACTGCTGAATCTGGGGCGGGTGTTTCGAGTCAAAGAAGCACAGCTAGAGGAAATTCGCCGCCAGTTTAGCGAAAATGCTGGAAAAGCCGTTTTGTTGGGCCGATTTATTGCCCTGCTGCGAATCTTTGCCAGTCCTCTTGCGGGAATCGCTGAGATGCCATTTCTCAAATTTATGCTTTACAACGTGGCTGGGGCCTGTGCTTGGGCATCGGTCATGGTGTCTCTGGCGTATTTTGCGGGACAGGTGGTGCCTCTGGAGAAGTTGATTAGTTTGGCTTCCCAGTTTACGATCGCCGCCCTGCTCATCGTCGTCGCCTGGATTGTGGTTCCTCTTTGGCTAGAATCGCGCAAAGCAAAGTCAATAGAAGCCATCAGCCAAGAACCCGCTGGGGATAGCGAGTAAAAGGATGAAAATCTACGGCAGGGTAGTGCTTCGGAAGCGCGGAATAACTCGTACCGCAACCAGAATTTTAAATAATCGAAAGAGTTTCTAAAAATTGGACGATCGCTTTGGCAAGCTGAGGCGCATATTTTTGTGGCAGGGCGTGATCAGCGTCGGAGATCACGACCAACTGAGCATTGGGAATTTCTTGAGCATAGGTTTCGCAGTGCCAGATGGGAATGGTCTCGTCACGATCGCCTGTGATTACCAAAGTTGGCACTTTCAATCGATAAATTTCTTTTTCAACCGTGTCGATCGCATCTTCGGGGCGGAGCCGATCTACGAGAAACGACCGGGCAGCAGGTTGAGCCTTTAATTCTCGACGAAACCAGGCGAGTTGTTCGAGAGTGGGACGCTGACCAAAGGGGGTGGCGATCGGTTTGAGGAGCGTCAAGGCCCAATCGACGATCGGAGTCTGCCAGAGAAGCGGTCTGAGATGGTCATATCGCCCCGCAAAACTGTCATCTCGAATGCCTGCGGGTGCTGCCAAAACGAGACCCTTTACTCGATCGGGATACTGCAAAGCGTAGGCGGCGGCGACCCATCCTCCAAAGGAGTGCCCCAAGATATAGCAGGGTGCAAGCTGCAATTTCTCAATCACTTGATGCACAAATGCCACTTCTTTAGCCACGTTGTATTGAATGGACGGTTTAGCAGAGTCGCCAAATCCCATCAGATCCAGGGCAACGCAGCGAAATTGAGACTGTAACTGATCCATTAAAGGTAGCCAGCATCGTCCGTCACCTAAAAAACCGTGCAGCATGAGCAGCGGCGTTTTGGCACCGACTTCGAGATAGGCAGCGGGCTGAGGCGATAAATCGAGGCGATCGAACTCCAGGTGAACAGTCAATCGCTGTTTGGATAAAAAGTTAGACTCCAACGGCTTTTAATAGGCAGACTACTTCACACAATCTTAATCGAGCGCGTTAGCCTGGTAGGTAGAGTTTCTGACCGTGTTTTCCGCGACGCACCTCATGAAAGCATCTTGTTGGACGGCTTCTGTAGTTTGGATGCTGCCTCTGCTGATAGGATCTGCTGCTCAGGCGCAGTCATTGGCAGGCTTGAGTTCGGTACAGTTGCAGCGGCTTTCTCGTGATCTGGTGCCCTCAAGTTCTGAAGACTTTTTTAGAAAGGGACGAGAGCAATTCGATCGAGAGCTAGAGCTTTTACGCCGTCCTTCTAAATCGCCTGATCGACTTCTCAAGGTTGACTCGCGGACTCAGTATCCCCAGCAGAACGATTGCCCCAAATTTCCCAAATCTTTAGATTCTCTAAATGATCGTCTCCCATCTAGGTAAAAGTGCCGGAAAACATCTGACTTGAGAGAGGGCCGAGAAAGCGATCAAACTGTCACAATCTTGTTTAATGAAGCTTTTATAAAGGAGCAATATAGTTTTATCAGTAGTTTAACGCTTTCAGCAAAAAACTTTAATGAATTTGTGCAAGTTTATACCTAAGCGCTTAAGTAACGTAGTAGTTTACACTTATCCACAAGTCCATTTTTTGATGAAGTCTGAGTACATCTCTCACCGTCATAGTGGATGAAAAAGTGGATGAGAAGAGGATTGCTTAAAGCGTTTTGATTTGGAGAACTGCGATCGCGCCCCCCCGACCCCACTGAGCAATCTGGTGCAAATACTGACTAGCCCAAGGAGAACGTAACATGTCTGTAGAAAGTGCAACTCGGTTTTTGAAAGCGGTGGCTCAGGATGAGTCAATTCGGGAGCGGTTTGAAGCGGTGCGATCGCCCGAAGACTTTCTCAAAATCTCGGATCAATTGGGCTATTGTTTTACGACCGCTGAGTTAAAAGAGATTGTGGCAGAACAGAGCAAAGGGGTGGTCGTCAGACGTTCTACAGGCGTTTGGAAGTGGCTTCGCAATATCAACTGGCTAGAACGGCAGAACGTGCCTGAGTACAGTTCCCAAGAGTTGGCTATGGGGTGATGAAGGATGCAATCGTCTGAAGGGGGTTTCTCAACCGTCCATTCCAGGATGCTTGCAGTCTAGTAAAGGCAACCACCCCCCTCTCATTCATGGGAGCGCAAAGCCTTGTCTGATTTGCAAAGTAACCGTGATCTGTATCGAGCCAGTAAGGTTGACGCTGCTTCAAATTCGATGATCCTTAATTCTCAAAGGGCTAGGGATTTGCGATGATGGAGCTATGCGATTTTTAACTAAAGTTTTAGCGACAATTTTGGCAGTCGTGCTGCTTCCCTCTGTAATGGTACTGGCTCAAGAAACGATCGCTCCTGGCGAAAATCTCGTAGTCGAAGGCATTCCTGCAATTCCTGCTGAGTTGGCGGCAACGGTCGATCGCTACACCCAGTTTCGATCAGCGGCCCTTTCTAGCTGGCATCCGACCCGTCGGGAGATGCTGATTTCGACTCGATTTGCCGATACCCCACAGGTACATTTAGTCAAGTTTCCGTTGGGCGCTCGCAAGCAGATGACGTTTTTCTCTGAGCGGGTGGGCGGAGCGACCTATCAACCGGGGCAGGGCGACTACTTTGTTTTTAGCAAAGACATCGGCGGCAATGAATTTAATCAAAACTATCGCTATGACTTGAGGACGGGCGATGTAACGCTGCTCACCGATGGCAAGTCTAAGAATAGTCGAGGCATCTGGTCAAATCGCGGCGATCGCATGATCTACACTTCGACGCGCCGGACTGGAAAGGACACCGATTTTTATAGTCTTGAGCCTGCAAACCCTAAGAGCGATCGTCTGCTGGCAACCGTTGAAGGGGGCGGCTGGGGGCCGATGGATTGGTCACCGGACGATCGACAGGTGCTGGCAATGGAGTACGTCTCGGTCAACGAAAGCTATTTGTGGCTATTTGACACGCAATCAGGCGAGGAGAAACTGCTCACTCCCAAAGGCGGCCAAGAAAAAATTGCCTATCAGAGCGCAGTGTTTAGTAAAGATGGCAAGGGATTGTACGTGGTGAGCGATCGTGAGTCCGAATTTTCTCGGCTTGCTTACGTGGATCTGGCAACGTTTGAACCCACTTATCTCACAAGTCAAATTCCCTGGGATGTGGAAGATCTTGATTTGTCGGAAGACGGCAAGCATCTGGCGTTTGTGACCAATGAAGACGGCGCGAGTGTGCTGCATATTCTGGACACTGACACCCGCAAAGAACGGACGCTGCCCAAGCTACCCGTGGGTCTGGTCTACGGCATCACCTGGCATCGCAATAATCAGGATTTGGGCTTTACGCTAATTTCGGCTCGATCGACGGCTGATATTTATTCGCTAAATCTGGGGACAAATCAGGTCGATCGCTGGACAGAGAGCGAGACGGGCGGCTTGAATACAGCTAATTTTTCAGACGCAGAACTGGTACGCTGGAAGAGTTTCGACAATAAAACGATTTCTGGGTTTCTGTATCGCCCACCCGCCAAGTTTGAGGGCAAGCGTCCTGTCATGATTGACATTCACGGCGGCCCAGAAGGTCAGTTTCGTCCGGTCTTTTTGGGACGCGCTAACTACTATTTGAATGAGTTGGGCGTGGCGATGATCTTCCCCAATGTTCGGGGATCGACGGGCTATGGCAAAACCTTCTTGAAGTTAGACAATGGCTTTTTGCGCGAGGATTCTGTCAAAGATATTGGCGCACTATTAGACTGGATTGCGACTCAGCCTGATCTCGATAAAGACCGAATTCTAGTTACGGGCGGCAGTTATGGGGGCTACATGTCGTTAGCGGTGGCGACGAATTATAGCGATCGCATTCGAGCAGCCATCAACATTGTGGGCATTTCTAACTTTGTCACCTTTTTAGAACGAACCGAAAGCTATCGACGAGATCTGCGACGAGTGGAATATGGCGACGAGCGCGATCCCAAAATGCGCGAATTTTTGCTGAAAATTTCTCCGGTGAATAACGCCGATCGCATCAAAAAACCGCTCTTTGTAATCCACGGCAAAAATGATCCTCGCGTGCCGCTCAACGAAGCCGAACAGATTGTGGCGACGGTGCGAAAAAATAATGTTCCCGTCTGGTATCTGATGGCAAAAGATGAAGGACACGGCTTCTCAAAGAAGAAAAACGTCGATTTTCAGTTCTACGCAACGGTTATGTACGTCAAAGAGTTTTTGCTAGAATCGCTGCCAAAAGGGGGGATCAGGGGTAGCTGAGTTCAAGGTCAAATAGTAGAGCTTTACTCGGCTTTACAAAAATACGGAAAGTGTTACATTGCTCTTGTAGAAGGGAAGGATAATGCCGATGGTTGACAATCATTTGGCTCTATCGATCGGCTCCACAATCCGCTACTTCACCGCAACTAGGGCAAGAAATCATGTCGCTCACAGGACTGATCCAAGGACTCAACTCTTTCCACGACAACTATTTCGCTGACAACCGAGATCTTTTTGAACGGCTTTCGGGTGGGCAGTCTCCAGAAGTTTTGTTCATCACTTGCTCTGATTCGCGCATCGACCCCTGTTTGATCACGCAGGCGGCTCCCGGCGAACTGTTTGTCATGCGAAACGTAGGCAATATCATCCCTTCTTATGGAGCAGCCAGCAGCGCTGAATCGGCGGGTATTGAGTACGCAGTTGAGGCCTTGGGCATCAAGGACATCATTGTTTGCGGACATTCTCACTGTGGCGCGATGAAAGGGTTGCTGCAAATTGGCACCCTGGCTGAGAAGATGCCTGCGGTCTATGACTGGCTAAAGCGTCACGGCGAAACGACTCGGCGCGTGGTGATGGACAACTATGCCGGAACCGAACCCGACCAACTCTTGAAGATTGCGATCGAGCAAAATGTCTTGACGCAAATCGAAAATTTAGAAACCTATCCCGCAATTCGATCAAAGCTACACGGCGGCAAGCTCAACCTCCACGCCTGGATGTACGAAATCGAAACTGGAGTCGTGTTTGCTTATAATGCAGCACTGCGAAGATTTACGCTGATGGAGAAGCGATCGTTTCCGGTACCTGACCCGCTCATTACAACTAGCTGCACAGAGTCGGCCCCAATCCCCACGCCCGGATCTACAAAGCCGAGGGTAGAGTGGTTGCCCACCCTAAACAGCATTGCGTATAACTTTACACAAAATCCTTAGATCTAAAAGTAGATGAAGTGGAGCGATCGTTCCCGATGCCTGTCTTGATTACCAGTTTGCCTGACCAATGGAGTTAGGAGAAAAGTGCATGACGAAGTTTTTCTCGATCAAGTTCAAAGTGTGACTGCCCGTTTGACGAGTGACTACATAGCCAAATTTTGTTAGTGACTTTACCAGATCATCTCCTGATAAGTCTCTTGGCAATCTCATGAGGCAATCACTTCATCTCGAACAATGTGTAATCGAATGACTTTGGGACGGTTTTGCTCGTCAGGAAAATGACACTGAACAGCATCGCGCACCATCTCTCGCAGCGTTTTTAAGTCATCCGCTTGCGTGAAAACTGCTTCACCTAATGCTCTAGCCGTGTAGCCACCATCAGGATCATCTTCAACCAAAAACACAATCTCAGTCATTTTCTATTTCCTGATGAAGTCGCTCGTTCCTTTACTCTCAAGAGGCGATCGCTTGCAATATTCTCTTGTCGCTAGACGATCGCAAACTCGCTAAATTGTCTGACAAAGGGTGATCGAAAATTTAGGACGATCGCTGACTTAGGTACACCTCGCTCTACCAGCTGTTGAGCAATTCCTGATTCGGTAAAGTCACGTTGAATCAAGAGTTTGCCATCTTTAATATCAACATGAATTGGACAAGCATAAATTCGCTTTTCACCTTCCCAGCCAAGGCGCAGTAGCTGATAGTGATCGTTCTCGGCATCAAAGATAAGCTGTGTTTCAAGAGACTCGTCATTGACTGGATGGCTTGCATGTTCTTTCAACAAATCTATGATTAACTGTCTGTAGGTTGATTTTTCCATTGTTCGATCGTCTCCTGGGCAGGATTAAAAATAATTAGATTTAGTTGATAAGCTTCTACCGCTTGCTGAATGAATTCATCGACAAAAAACTCTAGATAAGCGTCTTCTGGAATCGCCAAATACAAGGTTCGTTCTGACTCTAGTTTTTCTAGTGCCAATCGATAATTTAGGAACTGACCCAAAGCCAAGTGAAATTCATGAATTGCAGACAATCCCAAAAAGCTTTTGATCTCAACCGCGATTTTTTTCCCACTGCGTTCAGCAGCCAAGAGCTTTTCTGCTCCTAAATCGACATCCATCGCAATCTGGGGAGAAGCTTTGATATAAAGGGGGTCAGCCGTAATCAGCCATCCGTCCTTTTCGAGGGCTGACCGAACAGCCTTGTGAAAAACATCTTTTGCAGACATTTGCCGCCCTCAAACACCTTCTCAAATCCCATTTTAAGCGTCTCGCCTTTGACAAAGCTCTCGGCGATATATGAAGTAATTTTACTCAGTTCGTTTATAATTAAGGACTCCAACGCTTCGATCCCATTAGCAACCGCAGACTCGTAAGTGTCACCATGAGTCCGCCAGCGCTGCCTCGGAAAATCAGGAAACCCGACCAAAAAACAGTCGTCCTCATCAGACCATTGAATCATCATCGGATACTTCAATTTCACCGTTATTCACCGATCGCCCGCCGCAATGTCTCCACAAATTCAGGGTAAGAAACGGCGGCAGCTTCGGCGCGATGAATCGTGGTCGTGCCGTGGGCGTTGAGCGCGGCGATCGCTAGACTCATGGCAATCCGATGATCGGTAAAGCTGTCTACTTCGGTTCCGGTTAGGGATCTTTCGCCAACAACTTCCATGCCGTCGGGCAGTTCGGTAATGCTGGCTCCCATCAGATTGAGTTGAGTGGCCATGACGGAGATGCGATCGCTCTCTTTGACGCGCAGTTCTTCAGCATCGCGGATGACAGTCGTTCCCTTGGCAAACGTGGCAGCGACGGCCAAAATCGGGATTTCGTCAATCAGGCGAGGAATCAAGTCCCCGGCGATCGTGCAGCCTTTTAACGAACTGTGACGCACCCGCAAATCTGCCACAGGTTCCCCCGCCACTTCGCGCTGATTTTCGAGAGTGATGTCTGCGCCCATCTGTTCCAAGGCTTCCAGAATTCCGGTGCGAGTCGGATTCACGCCCACATTCTCGATCGTCAACTCAGAACCGGGCACGATCGCCGCCGCCACTAGCCAAAACGCCGCAGAACTGATGTCACCGGGAACGATCACCATTTGTCCCTTGAGTCGAGCCTGTCCCGTCACGGTCACACTGTTGGTATCTGGATCGACGCTGAGATCTGCGCCAAACGATCGTAGCATTCGTTCGCTATGGTCACGAGACAGGGCCGGTTCCGTTACGGTCGTTTGGCCCTCGGTCATCAGCCCCGCCAAGAGAATGCAGGATTTGACTTGAGCAGAGGCGATCGGAGAATGATAGTGAATCGGCTTTAACGCCTGTCCTCGAATCGCCAACGGTGCCAGAGAATCGTCTTTGCGGCCCCAAATCTGGGCACCCATTTGCTGAAGCGGTTTGACCACGCGAGACATGGGGCGCGATCGAATCGAAGCATCGCCCGTCACCGTAAAAAAACGCCCCGGTTGAGCGGCCAAAATCCCTAACATCAGGCGAGTCGTCGTCCCAGAATTGCCCGTATCCAACACATTCAAAGGTTCTTGTAGGTTGCCTGATCCAACGCCTCTAACCCGCACTTCATCAGAATTGAGATCCGAAATCTCTGCCCCCATCGCCCGAAAGCAACTTGCCGTACTGCGCGGATCTTCTCCCAACAGCAATCCCTGAATGATCGTTTCCCCCTCAGCCAGCGCGCCCAACATCAACGATCGATGAGAAATCGACTTATCGCCCGGAATGCGAATTCTCCCTTGTAATGGTTGACCAGAGCGCGATCGGTGAATCATCAAATTATGCTGTTCGTCTGTAATTTTAAGCGCGATCGCGGTGGGAGTGACCATAAGAATCAGCTAGACTGGGCATCGGATTGCGTTGTTATCGTACCGCTTTCTGAAAAGTTTTGAATGAGATCACGTCCCACTCCTCACTCCTCACCCCATGCTGACCCATCACCGCAAACCCGTTCACCTCTCGATCGTTTCGACGGACTTGCCCGTATGGACAGATATACAGACGATCGGCACCCTCTATCAAAAAGATCAAGAACGCTTTCACGTTTTGCTAACTGAGCCGAGAGTTTTGGAATCCAGAGAAATTCGACACGACGCTTTTGCAAATCGAGCGTTAGAAAATCCTCAACTCGTTGCGCCTCCCATGCCGACCCCTCGTTTGCTGTGGCTCGAAATTTCGCCCTATCGCGTCACAATGACCATGCAGGGAGACGGCAAACTGAGTTATCGCCACCTGTGGGAGCGTGGAGTTTATGGGATGACTCGCTATTGGCTTCAAGGTAGTCAAATTAGACAGGGCAGTCAGATCAAGCTCCGCAACTATACCCGCAGTCTGCATCTGGATGGCTATCCTATCCCTGAGCAGTTGAGATTGGAATATGAGCTTTGGGCCGACCAGACTCAGCTAGGGTGCTACGTGCTGAACTTGGAAATTGACAACGATGGAGACGGCTGAATTTTAGACGGGAATTGATGAAGTTCTTTGGCTGCGTTTTTTGAATCTTTTGCCCCCCAAGCTGTCAATTTTGGGGAACTTTAAGACAAGAATTCCTGATCGAATTCACATTAAAAAAAGCCAGAAGCCGCGGGAAGTCCCCATTACTTCTAGCTTTGAATAATGAACAGTAGATTTGTTGGATTTAGAACGTGAACGTCGCTCTCACCGTACCAATCACCACATCTTCGTTATCGCTATTGTGATCGGGAGCCGTTAACCAAACCACTCCAGGCGTGATCGCAATGTTGTCGTTGAGTCGGTATTGATAAAAGCCTTCGATGTGCAGCGAGGTGTCACGATCGCGCGCAAATCCCCCACTCGCCGACGTAACTTTGGGTTCTTGACCGACGATGATTCCAGCCAGGTTGCCTTTTTTGCCCAAATCAGGGAGCGCCAAACCGACTTGCCAGTTCCAGATATCAAAGTCGCCCCTGAGTCCAGAAAGAGTACGAGCGTTGGTGTAGCCCACAGAGCCGTTCAATACAAACTGCGGACTGAGTTGAAAGGAAGCACTCACCCCATAGGCGTTGGCTGACGTTGGGAGTCCGGTGGCTTCTCTAAAGTTTGCCAAGGTGCTGCCGACGCTGCCGTTTGCACTGAAGTCGTTGTTGTAAGCGTGAATGTAAGTCAATCCGACCCCCAGTTTGTCGCTGGGCTTAAAGGTGAGTTGCGCGATCGCTCCATACGCTCCATTAAATAAACCTGACCCACTGGTAGGAGTGGCCGGATCGTTTGCCAAGTAGCCCAAGCTGAGTTCTAATTGCTCACCAAAGGCGTGTCTGATGCCTAATCCTGCTCCGTTTACCAGGTAGTAAATGGAATTGCGAGAGCCAAAATGGGTCAAAGCGCCCGTCGCGCCATCTCCGTCTAAAAAGGGATTGAGGGTATCGGTAAAGTCGTCGATCGCCCCTGCATTAGCTTCGATCGTAACGGTGGTCTTTTCGCCCAGCGGGAACTGATACAACAGGGCATCCACGCCCACTTCGTTGTTGCCTTCTCCAGCAAAACGGAAGCTGCCTTCGCGGGTGAGCAGGTCGCCATTGTCTCTTGCGGCGGGTAATGCGGCCAAATTGCTGGCTTGCAGTCGCGTTCTCAGCAGATCTTTACCCGTGAAGCTGGTGTCAAAGTTTAAGCGGACGCGATCGCCCAAAATCGTATTCTTTGAGACTTCTCGACCGTTAATCGTCTCGCCACTAGCAACGCCTGCAATGCCAATGACCACTTCCCCGTTGAGCTTGGTGGTGGTCGAAAACTGTTGCTTTTCTAACGTGGTCGTTCTGGCTTCGAGCGCATCGACTCGACCTCGCAAGGTCGCCAATTCAGCAGCAAATTCTTCTTGGAGTTTTTGCAAAGTCGCCAGGTCTTCTTTTTTGACCAGATCGGCGGTGGAGGCAGCGATTAGCTCATTGACGCGATCGAGACACGCATTCACCCCAGCCGCAAATTCGTAACGAGTCAGGGCCCGATTGCCGCGATAGGTTTTGTCAGGGTAGCCCGCAATACAGCCATAGCGCTCAACCAGGGACTGCAACGCCTGAAACGCCCAGTCTGTGGGACGCACATCTGACAGTTGAGAAACGGAGGTCACTTGAGAAAGGGCAGTCGGTTCGCTCTGACTCAACTCAGCAACAGAGGATTGAACATTGCTACCAGGTGACTGACTCTGAGCCGCCGCACTGGAGGCAACTGTCAAGCTGGCAACCAAAACAAGCGGATTGAGCCACAAAGCTTGAGAGAAAATTTTTGACATATTCATCCTAGGCTCACACCAATTTAACTTTTTAGGACAACGCTCTACCTGCAAAATCGCAGTCTGACAGGCAGAATATAATAATGATAACCATTATCACCTAGAGTATTCTACAAGCGCTCGTCTCTAATTGTCTTATTACGGTTCAGATAAGGTTGTCAAGGTTTTTGCAATTCATTCTCAAATAGCTGACATCACTTTGCTGAGTTCTACTGAAAAGTTAGACACGGAAGATTGAGAGATTAAGAAGAATGCCAAAAATAAGGCGCTAAAACCCCCTGGGGGGTATTGACAGAATTCTCATCAATGTTGCTCTTAACCAGGATTTGTTGCAGAAAGGTTTTTCCATTTCGTTGGTTAAAGCTTCAGATTCACGTTAATCACAGAGAATTATCCCTGGAAGGCATATTGATGCGGAGCGAGAAAGTTGGAGGAAGTCTAAGTCACATCAAGTTCAGGGGGTCGATATCGATCGTAAGACTGACATTAGACCCACAGAGCGATCGCAGTTCGTCTAGATCGGGCATGACGGGGGCGACGGTCTGAGAAAATTTCAGCAAAATTCGCCAGCGATAGCGTCCGGCAACTCTGAGAATAGTAGCGGGGGCTGGCCCCAAAAGTTCGTAGTCTTGCGATCGCGATAGGGTTTGGGCAACTCGTTCGGCGGCTTTTTGCACGACCGCGGGATTCATCGCACTAAAGCGCAACAGCGCCAGTTTGCCATAGGGAGGATAGTTGAGGGTCGATCGCTGCTCCAGTTCGGAGGTGACAAACGGTTCGTATTCATGACGCTGTACCGCTTCGATCACGGGATGTTCGGGCGCGTAGGTTTGCAAGATCACTCGTCCAGGTTCGTCGCCTCGTCCGGCTCGTCCTGCTACCTGTAACAACGTTTGAAAGGCTCGCTCGCTGGCTCGAAAGTCTTGCAGATTGAGTAATCCGTCAGCAGCAATAATACCTACTAGCGTGACTTGCGGTAGATCAATCCCTTTAGTAAGCATTTGAGTCCCGACTAGAAGATCGGCTTCTCCTTGAGCAAATTTGGTTAGCAGGGCCCGATGTGCGCCTTTGTTGCGAGTGGTATCGCTGTCAAATCGGATGACTCTAATATCTGGAAACTGCCGCACCAACGCTTGAGCAACTTTTTGAGTGCCGCTGCCAAAATTTTTGAAGTAGGGAGATCCACAGTCTGGGCAGGCTGACGGCTGAGAAGCGACATGATTGCAATAGTGACAGCGTAAAAGCGGCCGCGCCTCAGCGTGAACGTGGTGGTATGAAAGCGACACATCGCAGTTGGGACAATCCATCACATAGCCACAGCTTCGACAAGAAACAAAGGTACTGTGTCCCCGCCGATGAATGAAGAGTAAGCCCTGCTGTCCGGTTTCCTGAAGCTGACATAGGGCGGTTTGCAGCGATCGACTAAAGATAGAGCCATTTCGCTCCCGCAGTTCTTGACGCATATCGACGACTTCGATCGCAGGCATGGGTCGATCGTAAACGCGCTTGGGTAAAGACAGATAGCGAGAATTAGCAGCTTGCGATAACCCTTTGGCCATAACCCAGGATTCTAGAGAGGGCGTAGCTGAACCCAAAATCAACGGACAGTTTTGTAGCTGGGCGCGCCACTGGGCAACCGTTCGAGCATGATAACAGGGAGCGGGCTGGTCTTGTTTGAAGCTGGAGTCATGTTCTTCGTCCAGAATGATCAGGCTCAACTTAGGAAGCGGGGCGAAAATTGCAGAACGGGTGCCGATCGCCACTTGAGGGTTGCCTGTGAGCATTTGTCGCCAGGTGTCATAGCGTTCTCCTTCGGACAATCCACTGTGATAGACGCAGACTCGATCGCCAAATCTGGCTCGAAAGCGATCGGTCAGTTGGGGAGTCAGCCCAATCTCAGGCACCAGAACTAAAGCCGATTCTCCTCGCTCTAGAATGGGAGCGATCGCTTGCAGGTAGACTTCTGTTTTCCCTGATCCGGTCACTCCATGCAGCAAAATTTCGGTAAATTCTTGACACTGCTGAATCTGTTGGAGAACGGTGATTTGATCGGAAGTTAGCGCACGCGATCGGTCTTCATCGCTCAAGATGCCGCGATCGGTTCTCAAAACTTCTCTGGGCTGGATGACTAAATAGCCTTTGCGCTCCAGCGTTTTTAGCACCGAGGAACTGACGTGACACTGTTGCAAAAATTCATTGAGCCAGGCCTCACCCCCCTGTCGCTTGAGTAGGTCTAAAATCTCGCTTTGGCGGGGAGTCAGTTCACAACTATCTTCGGCGACGAGGGTGACCGCCTGTTTTAGCTTAGGACGCACTGCGCTCGGAGGCAGCAAATAGCTTTCGACCAGCCCTTTTTTGAGCAGTTCTTGTAATCCTCGACTCGCGCCAGACACCTGCCGTTGGAGATGTACCCAGGAATAGTCGCCTGTCTTACTGTCGTTGAGCAAGTCTAAAATCTGCTGTGCGGTTCCGGTCAGCATTCCTGCATTGGCTTCTCTGACTCGGCGAATTCTACGCTGCGATCGCATCAACAACCCCGGCGGCAGCGCCACTTTGACGACCTGCATCAGCGACGTGTGATAGTAATGTGCGACGCGATCGAGCAATTGCCAGTAGGTCGGCGCAAAAAACCCTGGACTGACGATCGACTCCACAGTGCGAATTTGGGCCGCATCAAGATCAGGCGGAGTGGTCAAGAGTCGAATCGCGATCGCCCCCACCTGTTGAGGCCCAAAAGGCACACTCAAGATGTCACCCGTTTGTACTGAGAGGTCGATCGGCAGCCGATAGGTATAGAGTCCTTGCGCTCCGGGACAATCGACCAGCACCTCAACCCAGCGATCGGGGCAATAAGTTCCTTCAGATTCAGCCAATACTAAAAGCGGTGCGGGATTAGACATAATCGATCATCCGATGCAGAGAGCGCTAATTCGTCAGTCACTAGTGATAGAAAAACTTAACAGGCTCAAATTCAGGGTTCTCTAAGAGGCGTTATTTAAGCTGCAATGTCTGGGAAAAACCGCAGGAAGTAGTTCAAACGATCTCCTTAATTTTAGCGAGTGTATTGGTAGAGTCAGGGGCGCTTTACCTCTCTTCAGCCCAAGAGATGATAAGACTACCAGATAAATTCAAAAAATAACCATCGGATTTTCCCACTATCGGTAGAGATGTAAACCCGATCGGGTATGAGAGTCTGTTATGACAGCCAAAAGCAGATTCCTCTTCTCAATTATTTTGTTGTGAAGACTACAGAAACTTAGGTGATCGTTGCTGAGATCTCTTGCAGATTACCTATCGTGCGATCGCTGGTTTCTGTCTTCTACAAAAGGTTGGTTTAGGTTGCGTCGGCGGCAGAATTTTCTAACCTTTGTTAGGGTATTCATACCGTTCCTGAAACAAAAGCTGTAAATGGTTTCAAGCGACCAAATTTAGAGTGTCACTGACTTCAAAATCTTAATTCTGGGAGGACATTTGAAGCCAATTTCAACTTATTTGAAGACAGGACTCTTCATTTTCTTCACTTTCTTCAGATAGAACCTTTGCTGTTCGATCGCTCCAAATTGGCTCCCAATCTCAGTCGTTATTTGAGTTTTTTCGGGATGTCGTCTCCGCACTTTAAGCGCCTGAATTTCTGTTCAAGCGGTCTGAAGTTGCCCCTTCAAGTATTCAGTAAACCCCCCATTGATATTGCATTCTTATGAACGAACAAAGCAACAGTTCTAACACAGGAATCCTCTCTGATCGTGAGTTGGACTTTGCAATGGACGTGACTGAGTTAGATTCAGTTGACTCCCTACAAATGGAAGGAGATGCTGACTTTTCTGGTGCGCCTATTGTCGAAATTGAAGAACCGGATCTTTCGGAGTTAGATGAGGTTGCCGAAATTATCGGAGAAGAACCCGCTTCTGAGGAAACCGAAATTGATCAAATTGCCAGCGCTCGATCGTCAGGATACAGCAAGACGATCGCGGATGATGCGGTGGGCGCTTTTTTCAAAGAGATGGCCCGCTATCCGCTTCTTAAAGCAGACGAAGAAGTGGAACTGGCCCGACGGGTGCAGTATCTGGTCGAGATTGAGGAAGTGCAGCGCCATCTTTATCAAGATTTGGGGCGGATTCCAACCAAGCACGACATTGCTACAAAGGTGGGGCTGACCGAGCGGCAGCTAGACCATCGCCTTCATCGCAGTCGGGTCGCCAAACGTAAGATGATCCGATCGAACCTGCGGCTGGTGGTGTCGATCGCCAAGCGTTATTTGAATCGTGGTGTCCCGTTTCTAGATCTGATTCAAGAAGGTGCTTTGGGGCTAAATCGGGCGACTGAGAAGTTTGATCCCGATAAGGGCTATAAGTTTTCGACCTACGCTTACTGGTGGATTCGTCAGGGGATCACGCGCACGATCGCCAACGATGCCCGAACGATTCGCCTGCCGATTCACATCGTCGAAAAGCTGAACAAGCTGAAGAAGGCTCACCGTGAATTAAAGCGGGAACTGAGCCGCAATCCGACCGAGGCAGAACTGGCGCGATCGCTAGAGTTGACCGTTGAGCAGTTACAGCATCTTCAACAGGTGCGTCGTCAGTCGCTCTCGCTCAATCATCGGGTCGGCAAAGGGGAAGACACAGAGCTAATGGATCTGCTGGAGGACGGCGATACTCAATCTCCGGAGTCTCAAATGAGCGAGACGATGCTGCGGCAAGAGATCTGGGATGTTTTGGGTAATGTGCTGACTCAACGTGAAAAGGACATCATTTCTCTACGCTATGGGCTGACGACGAGTAAGCCTTGCACGTTAGAAGAAGTGGGCGGCATGTTTAATTTGTCACGGGAGCGGGTGCGGCAAATCCAAAGCAAGGCGATGCGGAAACTGCGGCGGCCCCAGATTGCAGAACGGCTTAAGGGATGGTTGGGATAGGGATGAGGGATGAGGGATGAGGGATGAGGGATGAGGGATGAGGGATGAGAAAGAACTAAAACTGCACTATCCTTTGTCCTTCGTCTCTTGTGTCATTAGAAGAACTTGAGTTTTATGGGATGAATTCGCTCTCAACTGAAAGGTTGGGCTACGAAGTGATAGCGCTTTGAGGATTTTTCTCTGTTGCTCCACTTCAGAACTCGATCGTTGCGGCTCAAA